>DASREJ010000214.1:0-15483 GCA_035652115.1 Bryobacteraceae bacterium | reverse complement strand
CCCAAGACGCAACAGTAAAGGTAAATGGAAATTCAGCGCCGGCTTCCGTTGAAGGAGCTGTCCGGAAGGGGTTCTATCGTATTCGCCGGGAATGGCACGATGGCGACCGCGTCGAATTATCTTTTCCCATGCAAGTGCATGTGAGCCACTGGTTTCACAACTCGGCCGTATTTGAGCGTGGCCCGCTCATCTTTTCACTTCCCTTGGAAGGAAAATGGACCGCACTCAAGAAGTACGCCCAAAAATCAGCCGACTGGCAAGTCACGCCTACTACGACGTGGAATTATGCTGTCGAACTTGGCGAATGTGCCGCTAAAATTGCCGAGCATGCTGTCGAAGGCACGCCTTTCGATGTGCAACATCCGGCCGTGACGCTTCAAATAGCCGCGCGCGAGCTACCGCAGTGGACGATGAATGAGAATTCTGCCGGCCCAATTCCAGTCAGCCCCGTTAGTTCAACATCCTCGAAACGCGACCTGACCTTGATCCCATATGGTGCCGCTAAATTACGCGTTACCGCACTCCCGTACCTGAACGAGAGAGCGTCCTGTCAGCAGACGGCGGCTCTGGTGAAGACACTTGTGCAGTAATATTCGCCAGTGTGACTGCAAGCGTTTACATCCGTAAATTCTGTCTAGCCCAGTTAGCTAGTGTGATCGAGAGCGATCTTCCATTCTTGGCCTTGACGTCGTAGCACCAAACTAAATAGACCGCCAACAGCATTGCCTCCGGCCGCTGTTCTCGCTAAATGCCATTCACCGGTCACGAATGCAACATCAGACCCAACCACATGTACTTCCAGTGCGTTGAACGTCAGGTGCCCCATCGCCTTCGGCGTCGGGTACGTTTTCTTGTAGCGCGCTAACAATTGGTCTCGTCCGTGGGCCACCTGCTTACCCACAAAAACACAATCGGGAGCATAGGTAGTCATGAAGGTAGGAATGTCGCCGCGGTTCCACGCCTCCACCTGAAGATTTAGAACGGCTTTGATTTGAGATTCGGCGTCGCTCGCGCCCGATGCTGTCACAATTGCGGCGGCAAAGACAAGCACGGTCCTTAGGAGAGATCCCATAGCGGACTATATTACTGCGTGGTGTCGTTGGGCAACACATCGGCAAAAACGAAGCTATCCCGTTCGACAATCTCTCCAGCGGTTATGGAGATGGAATGAGAGAAAACTGGTGCATCATATACAAATGTGTGAAACTCTCCGTTCTCCCCACAAGCGTCAACACTGGGCGGCAGAGATTGCAAGAAAGAAGAATCAAAATCCGTGCCCGCAAAGGTGCGGTCGAGTTTGGATGGATCTAGGCAAGTAACCTTAGCTTTGATGCCGCTCCGAATCATCTCAAGCGCAAGCTCACCGGTTGGAAAACCCCAGACGGGAAACAGCGGCATAAGGCCGGTTTCCTGAAGTTGCCGTTCGCGATACGCGCGGATATCTTGAAGGAACAAATCTCCGAAGGCAATCTCTGTTATTTGTTCCGCTGTCGCTTTCTGGCAAACTTCTCGCATCAAGTCTTCATAGACGGTGTTGGAGCACGGCCAAGGCAGTTCGACGGGCCACAAAGGCAAGCCCATTCTTTCAGCCTGCGCACTCACAAGAGTGCGGCGCACAGCGTGCATTGCTACCCGATCCGCGCAACTATTGAACGTAGTGAGCAGCGCGATTACCTGAACATCCGGCATCTTCCGTAACAGATGGAGAGCCCACGCACTGTCCTTGCCGCTGCTCCATGACAGGAGAACACGTCTCATCGAAAAGCAGCTATTGGGAGGTTTGTGGAAGTGCGTAATAGTCGTAGACTGTCGTCCACGTGAACTCAGCGCCAGGCTCAACCGTAATCGCGATGAAAGGCTCCATTGCAACTACCGTCCGAATAGACCACAATGATTCGCGCAACAGGGGACTGTCGGTTTGTATCCGTATTCCGGCGCCGACGGCCGTGTTTTCAATGCGAATCATGTTGTCGCTAGCGCCAGTACCGAAGCCCTCTAAAGGCGTGGCGAATACCTGATGTTCTTTGAGGGTGTCGAGATAGACAATCTGATTGCCGCGGATCTCCGCAAGTTCGTTCTGAACCGGGTGGGGCGTGCGAATCGTGAAAGGAACCGAAATCACAACTCCCGGCCCGGGTGCATGCCGGTCCAACACAAGGAAATTGTGGTTGTAAACGGATGTTTGGATTGCGCGCTTCCCCACATTTTTCAATCGGTGCGCGAGGACCATTTCCGTTTTACCGTTGGTCAAACGAACGTCTTTCTCATAGACATACGCATACCCGGAGACGGAGTCGCTCAATTGCTGAACGAATTTAACCTTCGCGCGATCGCTTCCAATAGTCCACTTTCCTCCATCGGCGATTTCGTAAAGGTGATAGTTGTCGTACTTTTGTTCGTTCGGCTTGATCAGCGCTCCAATGCCGATCTTGATGAAAGTGCCACCGGGCTTCGCCTCGTCATAACCCACCGGTCCAAACTCATCTACCGGTCCAGTGATCGCGCTGCACGGGCCAGCAACGATGTGCGGGTCGCGATAAACAAAGTCGTGAACTGATAGGTCGGTGTCGTCGAACCATGGACCGTAGTAGTTATGTCCGCCTGCTTGCAAGCTGCAAATGACTCCCGACCAGTCAAACCGGGTTCCGCGGTAGAACCCTTTTTGAGCATGTGGTAAATAGATCTTGGCTCGGATCAGCCCGTTAGTGATGTCGGCGCTCGGATAGTCGGCAGATCCAGCCACTCCGAAAGGAAACAAAGCTCCAATTGCAGTTACCACAGCCGAGATCTTATTCACCCGTTGTTAGCTTACCGCGCACTTTGTACTGGACTGAGCTATTGTGAGGCGCGTCTTGTAAAGGAGAAGCCGGAGCTTCTATGCTCCGGCCCTCGAATGTAAGGTGTGGGTAAATCTTTCCAAAGATTGATTTAGCGTAACCGGATCTGTGTCTACTTGTCTTGCGCAAAACGGCTGGTTTTGACGTCAATCCAAGGGTGGAGATCCGCAGTCGGTCCAGACAAAAAGAAGTACACTCGACACGATGTCTAGAGGACACAAAGAAACTGCTCTTTCTCTTACTCGACGGCAGCTATTCCCTTTAAGCGGTGTGACGGCGGTTGGCTTTGCACACACGTTGCCGCGCGGGTCGGAACACACGCAAGCGATCGCGGCTCGAAATCCTGAAAGCCGGCAATTGAAGATCGCTGGGTTGGAGTTTTGGGAATACACGGGTCATTATGAGGCGCAAACCGGATTAGATGAACAATATCAAGTCGACCCGCTTGACGTCTACGACGAACTGCGCCACGAACCATACCGTGATCGTCCAGGCAAAATACAGTCGAAAACAATTAAGGCTATTTACCTGACTATCAACACAACGTCTGGGGCGTCCGGACTCTATGGGCCGATTGATCGTGAAGTGGCCCTGACCGTTGAGCAGGAGCTTCGCTCATTTGTCATCGGGAAAGACGCTCTTGCCAGCGAGGCGCTATGGGATCAGATGTATCGTTCGAATCGGCATTCACGTGCGGGCAACTTCATGATGGCTATTAGCGCAGTGGACAACACGCTTTGGGACCTTCGCGGAAGGTACTATGGCGTTCCGGTTTATCGATTGCTTGGCGGTCCGACGCGTCAGTCCATAGAAGCATATGCCAGTTGTTTGGGATTCTCGCTCGAACCTGAGGAAGTACGGAAACGGTGTTTGCTTCTGCAGAAAGAAGGATATCGCTATCAAAAGTGGTTCATTGCGTACGGCCCGGGATCGGGCCCCGAAGGCATGCGCAAGAATGTCGAACTCGTGAGGATCTTACGCGAGACGCTGGGAGACGAAACCGAACTTATGTTCGATTCGTTTAGCGGTTGGGATCTCGATTATGCACTCGAATGGGCTCATCAGGTGGAGAAATATCGTCCTTACTGGATGGAAGAATCCACCCATCCGGAAAAGATCGAGAGTTTCGCCACATTAAGGCGAAGCACAACAATACCCATTGCTTCGGGCGAGCACTTCTACGGCCGATGGGAAGTTGCGAGGTACCTGCAAGCTGAAGCGCTATCGGTCGTTCAGGCAGACCCGGAATGGTGTGGAGGAATTTCGGAGTTGCTGAAAATTGGAACCATTGCTTCAGTGCATGACATACGGGTTATTCCTCATGGCCACAGTCTTCATGCAGCGCTCCATGCGATTGCGAGTCAGTCTCCCATGACTTTTCCACTCGCGGAGTATCTCATCAACAAAATGAAGAACTACTATCATTTTGAGAAATATCCGCCTGTACCGGTCAGAGCGCATTTCGTGTTACCGGAAGGCGCCGGATTCGCTATAGAGCTGGAAACGGCGAAGATTGATTCGAAAGTTCTTCTCAAATGGTCTTGAGCGCCTAATGCCGTTCTTGGGAAATGACGAAATAAGGCTGATTGGCGAGGTCTATTCCCAAACCGGGATAGAGTGTCGCGTTTCCAGCGCTGTCGCGTAACTCGAAATAGTATTCAAGCGCAAATGCGCTGCTCGTGTAAGCAGCCGGGATAAGCGCTTTGTCAGCTATCACTGCTGTGTTCTGCCATCGTTCCGCCTGATCGACATGCCGGTAAAAGAGCCGCGCTGTAACGTCGGAGGCGGCGACGCAGGAAAGTGTAATTTCTTCGCCAGGCGTAAATTGCGGAACGGGCGTGTGCCGGCACGCAATCTTCGGACGGTTCGGAGCGGCCATTGCCGCTTGGATCGCTTTCGATGCGTCTTGTCCAGGTTCGCGAGAAAAGGAACGCATCGCGCTTAAATCCCAATTAATCGCCGGTATCCGGTCCAACCAATGTCCACGGCGCAATGCGGTCTCTCCAAATGTCACGTCCGCGCGATACACATCGGCTGCCCGGTTCGCCATCTCAACCCATGCGTCGCGTGCTCTCTCATAAGCAGAGACCGCGCGCTCATGCGCCGATTCATCGCCTGTCTTTAGATAAAGCTCGAAAAGAATTGCAGTGCGAATCTGATTTGCAAAGAATCGGCCAAGACCGACTTGTATCCAGACATCTTCTTCCACTCGCCGAAACGCTGCGGTTTTACCGCTGCCCGTTATCTGGGCCGCGACAGTTATGGCTTGGCTTGCCTGCTGACTCACGTACTCCAGCCACGCGGCCACTTCCACCGGCGAATACTTCCCGTTCTTTTGATCGAACAATAAGTCAGCAGCGTGCTCTTCGATCGTCGAAAACAATTGAGGGTCCAGCGGGCTTACCGTTCCTAGCCGTTTGGGCACAACAGTATCGCTATACGGTACCGGCGCGCCGTGCTCCACAATCGGCATGTTGGTGTACATCTCAGGCCAACAACCCAAATTGGAAGCGGAAGGCAGTCTCGCAGTGGTGAAGAGCGGAAGCACCTTGCTTCCATTCGCGCAGGCGATCTCTACTGAATTCGCCGCGTCCTGAAACTCGGAACGCAAATAACGCCGCCAGTTCTCGGCATCAGCATTCGGGTTATACAGAAGATGTCCCCAGAGGCGATACGTGTAGAGATATTTCTCGAAATCAAAGCGTGGATTGAGAGATTGATCCTTATAGGCACAGCGGCCACCGTCAAGTCCTGAGCCCTGACGCCCCTTGAAGAATAAAGGCTCGCAGATCTCCACACCCGCCGCTCCTTGAAATGACGATGCGCGCCCATATGCGGCGGCAGTAACAGGGTCGCCCCAAAGCAACAACCGTTCCGTGCCCGGCCACATACGAAATAACACGTCGTACTTACGGTGCTGCTGGAATAGGTCGCCATATCCATACCGAAGAAAGCGTCGTGAACCCTCGCTGACAGCGAACGTTCCTTCCACCTTCGCGCCTGGTTTTGGCATTTCCAGTTCGCGAATGGAGGCCTGGTGGTATCCCAAGCCCATGTGTTCCGCCCAATATTTAGGCGAAATGCTGACTGGCATGCCTGTACGAAACGCGATGTCCAATTGGGCAGGGTCCAATCCTTTCGCATGCAAGTCTATTGAGATCCTGCGCCCGCTCTGAACAATGCCGTCGAATACGTTTTGCCAGAATGCATAACTACCTTCTGGAATACCGCTTTCGCCGTGCACACGCATTGTTACGCCGCTAATAGCCGGACAGCTCTTAAGCAATAGGGCCATTGCGTCCCGGCAATACGGTCCCTGGGTGTTCGGTGTTAGGCCTTCGATCCGATGCTGCGCATTCGGACTGTCCGTCCACGCGTAGGCATGAGTCCACAACCCGAGTTGAAATTGCAGTCCCCGAAGCGCGGCCTCTTCGCTGATGAATCTGAGAGTCTCAAGATTTCGTTCGCGCTCGCCCGTCGCAAGCGGCACGGGATGCACGTCGTAACCCGGAACATCGACGAAATAGGGATAAGCAAAGTGGAAATAATCGCCGACCACTCCGCGCGGAAAGTCGTAACCCAAACCAAAGGTCAGTGCGAACCGATTGAACCTATTGCCGGCGAGCATGGTCAGATATTCGCGCCAGAAGGTCTTGTCATAGAACCATGGCTTATCCTCAATCTCACTCACAAAGGCGCGTGAAATACTCCGAATACGATTTGCCGGTGCATCCGAAACATCGACGAATATGTTGCTGCCAAATCGAATTCGATCTGCAATTTCTAACAACCCGTAAACATGGCCCCGAGCATCTGAAGCGCGAATCTGTATCGCCGGCTTGCCGGAACGTTTAGCTTGCGTGATCTGAAAAGCTTCTGCAACTGTTTCCCTGCATTCCACAACCACATAAACGTCGGGCTCGCCGGCATGCTGCCCGATCATCTCACGCAAATGCTCCACAGCCCAACAGACAGCCGGATCTTGAAGCTCGTTAATTATAGAAATATGAGGTGTGGAACGCTGTTTATGATCCTCGGCAGCCGTTATTCCTACTGCTGTCGCTGCCGCATACAAAAAATCCCGCCGCGTGTGCGCCATCGACACAAATTCTATCCTTCGACTTTAGAAAATCGATCTCGTAGGCACGAATGTGCAGGTTCAGAGCTAAGGAGAGAGAGCCATGTATGACATGGAAAGTCTCCGCTACTTCGGTTCGGGTACAGCGGGTTCTGGATATGCCTTTTCCAGATCGGCTTGATATTCAGCGAATAGAGCTTTGACGCCCGAAAATTCTGTTTTCACCTTTTGGAGATAGTCAGGACGCGTCGCGACGTCGAAGAGCAGAGCGGCCATTGATTCGGCGTCAGTAAGAAATCCGTTGTGGCCGACGTCGGTCAGTGCATCGGCTTCCATTTGATAAGTATGATTGGCAGCGTTCGAGGTTTTCGCGCTGAAGCCTATGCCGGGAATCTCACGCGAAACACTTCCGGTCTCTTCATAGCCTTGCGGCTTTCCCGGTTCGGCAATAATGCCCGTTGCCCCATACATTTTCATGTAGGCAAAAGCAGGTTCAGCTAACGTTGCGATTGAAATGCCGTCACGCAGTCGCCCATAGTTGTCGATCTTTACCTTGGTTCCCGTCGAGAGCGCGGCAGCCTTGGCTGCATCATCCACGAACTGACGCACCTGCTGTAGATAAACTTCATCCGGATAGCGGATATAAAAGTCTGCTACGGTCCGGTCTGGAACTACGTTGGGCGCTGCGCCGCCTTCGACAATAACCCCTTGAATTCGAGCCTCAGGGCGCATAGAAGCGCGCACGCTGTCAATATTGTTGAACAGATGAATGACGGCTTCGAGCGCGTTTCTCCCAGCCCAGGGCGTCATCTGGTGAGCCGGGGCGCCGCTGAAAGTATATTTCACTCCGTCGATATTCAAGCAGCAGGTACCAAAACCTGCGGCCGGCCGAGTCGTCGCTCCCGCTGAGTGGCTGCGCATCAGCACGTCAATGCCGCGGAACACCCCTGCGTCGAACATTACGGTTTTGGCAACCGGGGGCATCATCTCTTCCCCCGGTGTTCCAAATACAGTGACCGTGCCCGGCAGTTTATTCGCGTCCAAATACTCTGCAATCGCAATAGCCGCGGCCATTCCTATCGGGCCTTGCGTGCTGTGCTGGTCACCGTGAAAAGCGCCCTTCGTTCCGCGCAGAGCATCGTATTCCAAAATGATTCCAAGATTCGGCCCCGAACTATTTGGAATATCCACTTTCCGCTTGTATTTGGCAACAAATGCCGTGCGCAGGTCGGCAATGCCGATCTCTGGCTCAAAACGGTATTGCCTCAGGCGCTGAGTGAGAATGCGAACCGCCCGATCTTCTTTGAAGCCAATCTCGGGATCGCGGGTTATTTGATCGCCCAATGCGAGCATCTCGGAATCCATGAGCTGTTTTGCCCGTGCCACCACTTTGTCGCGTTGCGCATTAGGCGCCGTTAACTGCGCAACTAGCGCGGGGATATTAAGAGATTGCTCCAATGCATTCAGTTTCGCGATGACATCGTGCGCGGCCTGACGCTCGGTCGGCGTCTCCTGTGCGAACGTGGCACAACTGCTGAAAAGAACGATATATAGAACAAGCGATGCCTTCCGGATCATATTGATTAACAAGCTTTCAATCATACCGTTGAAACGTTCGCGATCGCTCTTATAAACGTTCGCGATCGCTCTTATAATTTGACCCGCACCGGTTATAGTCGGACCGGGGACATACGTGACCGACAGAGGTAAAGAAGCAGGCGAGCGATTTACGGAACTAGTAGGAATCATGGACCGGCTGCGCGCGCCGGGCGGATGCCCCTGGGATCGCAAGCAAACATTCGACACCATAAAGTCGTATCTGCTTGAAGAGACCTACGAAGTGATGGATGCTATTGACGAGCGCGATTGGGACGGACTCAAAGAAGAGCTCGGCGATTTAATGCTCCAGCCGGTTTTCTTTGCTCAGATGGCGAAAGACGAAGAACGCTTCGACATAGCCGATTCACTTCAAGCGATTAATGAAAAGCTTGTGCGGCGTCATCCGCACGTCTTCGGCGATGCCACTGCTGATACAGCGGAAGACGTAAAGCACAGGTGGGATGAAATCAAGAAGCAGGAGAAAGAGGGGCAAGGAAGTCGAGCAGACGCGCTGTTGCTCGAATCTGTTCCACGGAGCTTGCCGGCCCTTGTCGAGGCCGACAAAATCAGCAAAAAAGCCGCAAGTGTTGGCTTTGAATGGCCCAATATCAGCGGCGTTATCGAAAAATTACAGGAGGAAGCGGCTGAACTAGTGCGTGCCCGAGCGACTGGGGATCACGAACATATCGAAGCAGAAGTGGGCGACCTGCTATTTACTTTGGTAAATCTGGCGCGTTTTCTGGGAGTGGATCCGGAACAGGCGCTCAGAAAAACAAATGTGCGCTTTCGGCGTCGATTCAGCTTCGTCGAACGCGAAGTTGCAGCAAGCGGAGCTACTCTCACTGAAACACCGCTCGACCGTATGGAAGATCTCTGGCAAGAGGCAAAGAAACACGAAGATCTATAGCACTAACGATGTGCCTGCTGCATCTCTTGAGCAACTTTCTCAACTCGGCGCATCAGGCGTAGAGTGTTCTCGCCATAGATTTTCTTGACGTCGTTTGGCGAATAGCCCTTTTCCAACAACGCGCGCGTTAGGTTGGGAAATTTTGACACGTCGTCCAGCCCTTCGGGCGTGCACGTAATTCCGTCGAAGTCAGTACCGATACCAACGGCGTCGATTCCACCAACTTGACGCGCATGGTCAATGTGCGCCACGACGTCGGCGAGCGTCGCCCTTACAGGGGCATCCTTCGGCGCATCGGCCGATTTTTGCGAAACGAACCCACAATTAATATTAATTTGAATCACTCCGCCTTTGGCGGCCAGTTTGCGGATCATATCGTCCGTCATGTTGCGCGGTGCATTAGTCACGGCGCGACAGGAGGAATGTGACGCAATGAGCGGCGCTTCGCTGGTTTCAAGAGCATCGTAAAAAGTCTTGTCGGCAACGTGGCTGATGTCCACCATCATGCCGAGCCGGTTCATTTCCCGCACAATGTCTTTGCCTTGTTGCGTCAGTCCATTATGATGAGCAACATCCCGGTTGTTAATATCGCCTGACGAATCGGCCCAGCCATTCGTATTCCAGTGCGTCAGCGTCATGTAGCGAATTCCAAGCCGATAGTAATCGCGGAGCAGGCGCGGGCTGTCCTCAATTGCATGCCCGCCCTCAAGGCCCATCAATGCCGCAATCTTGTGCTCGCGATGAGCCTCCTCAATGTCGTGTGCCGTCAAGGCTAGCGTGAACGTGTCTGGATAGCGATCAAGAACGTCGTGATAGACCGTGTCGATCATCTGCAACGCGCGATTTGCGGAATGATTTCCATTTACGTAGGTCGCCGCCACATAAACCGAGAAGAACACCGCGCCCACACCTCCTGCTCGCAGTCGAGGAATGTCGGTATGGTTTTTCGGCGAATTGCCGATGTCAGCGCCATCGACGGTGAAACTCGGAATGTCGTTGTGAGTGTCGATCAGAATGGCGGATTCGGTAATATTCTTCACCTCACTGTCGAGCTTTTGAGAATCGTTCACAGGTGCTGCCCAAGCGAGGCCAGACAGAATAATGGCCGGAATAGAGAAGATTGATGTACGCAAAATAGAGATGTTGCCAGGATACAATTGTTCACATCGAGGAGTTTCTTTTTGCCGGCAACGTCCGATTTTCCATTGAGCACTCGCTATGAGGCAAGTGAACAAAGGTCGTCCTGGAAAGTAAACGTCGCAGCCGTCTGCGCGATTCTGCTCGGGATCATTTATCTAGTATCGGGCGGTTGGAAGATCCTACAGCCGTTTCAATCCGGCGAGCTCTTGGAACAGGCGCAAGTGCCCGCAGGCCTGGGTGTTTTGGGCGCATCCGTTCTGGGCACACTGGAAGTCTTCGCCGCATTCCTGCTGTTCACGCGCAAATTCCGGCGTTGGGGTGGACTGCTTGGCTCTGCGCTGATGATCTTTTTTATCAGCTGGATTGGTTATCACTACAACGTCTTGGTTGGGCACGAGTGTAGTTGCTTTCCAATCATCAAGCGAACTGTCGGTCCTGGATTTTTCATTAGCGATGCGGTGTTTCTCCTTTTTGGTGTGCTCGCTTTTCTTTGGTCGCCGCTTGTGACGACTCTAAAGGGAATGCCCCTTGCATTCATCTCGCTGGTGGTTTTGGCCGGCGCAAGCTTTGGCGTAAATGCGGCCATGCGCCACAACGTACAAGTGCCGAATCCCGTGGTTGTGAATGGCAAGCCTGCAGACCTGACGCACGGCAAGGTTTTCCTGTTTTTCTACGACCCCGAATGTTCCCACTGTTTGGCCGCGGCCAAGTTTATGTCGACGCTGAATTGGGGCAGCACGGAGATTATCGGTGTTCCAACGCATGATCCACAGTTCGTAAAGGATTTTTTAGGCGACACTCATCTTAAAGCGGATACCAGTCTGGAAACGGCCAAGCTCAGAAAAGCGTTTCCGTTTGTCGATCCACCATTCGGTGTAGCGCTCGATGACGGCCAGGTGAAAGAGACCTTCGAGCAGACTCAATTCAACGAACCGCTGCCTGCGCCGGATCTAAAAAAATTCGGATTTGTGAAGTAACGGGCGCTAGCCTGTGCCGGCGCTCTTGATTACGTTGCTCTGCGCCGCGGAGCTGCTTCTGTTTTTGTTGCCCGGCTTGACAATCATATTAGCGGTCTCGCGCAAATGCGATCTCTCTCCCGCTTATTCCCTTATCGCCACGATTACCACCAGCTCTGCTTTCGGATACCTGGCGTTTTGGATTTACCTCGCCAGTAAACCGGCCGGCCAAATTTTTTCGTATGGACTGCTAGCGGCCTCCTTTGTGGGGGTGTTGTTTAGGATCAAACAAAAAAATGCTGTTTTTTTTCTCCGTTCGGAATTCATCGTTCCATTGGCCTATACGTTTTGCCTGTCATTGTTCTATCTCAGCCTGCTGTATCTTTTCGTGAATCCAATTCGGGCTGGAGTGGACGTCGCAAACGTCCGGTTTTTTCCAGAAACGCGACCGGGCGACAACATAATTCCGTTCATTTTCGCTGAGCGGATTTACGATCGTGCTCCCATTCGCCCGTTCTGTTGTGGCGACTGGCTGAGTAGCGACCGGCCTCCGCTTCAAGCGGGCATTTTCCTGCTGCAGCGGCCTTTGCGCGTCGCAGGAAACACATTTCTGCAATACCAGGTTCTCGGCACGTTACTGCAGTGCCTCTGGGTTTGCGGCATCTGGAGCTTTCTAGGCACGCTTGGCGTCAGCAGACGATCGATAACGCAAGTCCTCGGCCTGCTCGCGTTCTCCGGATTTTTGTTCTATAACAGCGTCTACGTCTGGCCGAAGCTCTTGGCAGCCACGTTCATTTTCTTTGTATTTGCCATTCTCTCGCGCGCTGCGCTGGACCGACGACCGCTTACGCGGATTGAGATGATACTTGCGGCACTCAGTTTCACATTCGCTGCATTAGCACACCCTGGCAGCGTTTTTAGCGCACCGGCGATTGCCGTCTTTCTAATTATTCGAAGAGATCTATGGAGGCTGAAGTACGCCGCCATAGCGCTAGTGATGGTTGCCATTTGCTTCGTGCCCTGGACTCTGTATCAAAAACTCTACGATCCGCCCGGCAATCGTCTTCTAAAGATGCATTTGGCTGGAGTGATGGAGCCGGATGCACGTAGCACCGTTCAAGCGATTGGAGATGCCTATGGTCGTCTTACCCTGAAAACCGTTCTGCAAAATAAGTGGTCCAACATCGAAACGATTGTCGGTGCCGGGCCTTTTTGGAGAGGCGTACGTGTCGCAGAACGCGAATACGTCCCGGAGGCGATAGGCGTGCTCACCTTGGGTGTGATCCTTGCGCTTGTGCTCTGGATGGCAGGTGTTAGTGCAAAACTGCCGCATGCTGGCATGATGGTTGGCGCGGCGGCACTCAACCTACTCGTCTGGTGCGTAGTTTTGTTCGGTCCCGCCCAAACGGTGACGGAACATGGCTCCTACGCAGATATCTTTTTACTCTCACTCGGCTTAATCGGATTTGTGCTTGCCGCGCCACGCGTTCTGGCACTCGTGCTGCTCGGGCTGCAAGTGATCAACCTGGTTTTCGTGTGGGTTGTGTTTCAGCCGGTCTCGTTCACGCTGCCAACCCGCGTCGTTGTTGCTCCGACACTACAATGGCCGATGCTGATTTTGGCTGTCATTTTAGGCGGGCCAGCCTTTTGGCATTTCGGTCGGAGCTATCTCTTACCTGTGCCCGATTAACCGCGGCCTTCGCCGACTCGCTCCTCAAGCAACAACCGCAATAGCGCTTCTAGTTCGCGAATGCGATCATTCATCTGCTCGAGATCCGCTACTTCGGTTTCCGCGCATTCGGCAACACGTCCATGTTCCAGCGTGCCGAGCGCTTCAGCTCGCCCCTTAACGACTTTACCCGGAATGCCGACAACAGTCGATCCTGCCGGAACTGAATGCACGATCACCGAACCGGCGCCGACTTTCACGTCGTCGCCAAGCATAATGTTTCCGAGCACAGCCGCTCCGGTCCCAATCACCACGCGATCGCCGATCGTCGGATGCCGCTTCCCGCGCTGACTGCCTGTACCGCCGAGCGTAACGCCTTGATATAGCAATACATCATCGCCAATCTCGGCCGTTTCACCAATGACCACACCCAGTCCATGATCGATAAACAAACGCTTGCCCAGCTTGGCGCCCGGATGAATCTCAATTCCCGTCAGAAAACGAGAATATTGCGACACTAACCGTGCCAACACGTATAGCTTGCGCCGGTAGAGCCAATGCGCCACTCTGTGGAACCAAACCGCGTGCAGCCCTGAATAACAAAGCAAGATCTCCAGGCTGCTTTTCGCGGCCGGATCCTCCCGCTTAATTGCCCGTATCTGTTCGCGAATCGACACTTAGCCCTATTGTCCCTTATCTGGATGCGTTACTCGCGCATCAAGATGCTACATCTTAATTCGTGAGCACGAACCGGCTCTATTACCAAGATTGTTACATTTCGAAATTCCCTGTTCGCGTGGTCGATTCAACCGAAAACGGCCGTCGCGTCTACCTGGAATCCACCGCTTTCTATCCAACCTCGGGCGGCCAGCCGCACGATGTCGGGACATTAGGCAGCCAGGAGGTCATTGATGTTATCGACGAAGGAGATCGTATTGCGCACCTACTTGCCGAACCTCTAAACGGCAGTGCGCTGGAGGCTCGCCTCGATTGGTCTCGCCGCTATGACCACATGCAGCAGCACACCGGCCAACATTTGTTGTCTGCGGTATTCGTGGAATTGCTCGATGCCCAGACGCTCAGTTTTCACATGGGGCCGGAAGTTTCGAGCATTGAGCTCTCAGTGAAGGATCTGTCGGCATCTCAGATAGACCACGTCGAACAGCGCGTAAACTCCATTGTTTGGGAAGCGCGTCCAGTGAACATTCTCTTCGAAGACGCCAATTCCGTGCAAGGGCTGCGAAAGGCGAGCGGTCGAACTGGGACACTGCGAGTTATCGAGATCAACGGTGTGGATAGAAGCGCGTGCGGCGGCACACACGTACGTTCTACCGCCGAGCTTGGGCCTATTCAGGTGTTGCGCTGCGAGCGGGTGCGCGGACACATGCGTGCCGAGTTCGTCTGCGGTGGCAGGGCACTGCGGCATTCGAAACAGAAGCATCGCACTCTGGCTGAATTGTCCCGAATTGCCTCAGCCGCCTGGGACAAACTTCCCGAATATTTCGGTAGCATGAGAGATCGCCTTTCAGAGGCAGAAAAAACACAGCAGCGTCTTGTGTCCGAACTCGCACGGCGAGACGGCGAGCAAACTTACCGTGACGCTGTTCCGTCGAGCGATGGAATCCGCCGCTTAACGCTACAAGTGCAAACTATTGATGAGGCAAGTCGCATAAAAGCGCAATCTTTTGCTAAGCTTCCGAAAGCTCTGGCGCTTATCACCGGAACTGAACCGCCAGGAGTTCTGTTAGCGTGCTCTCCAGATTCGGGCATCAACGCCGGCGCGCTACTCAAGGATGCCTTATCGCGCGCAGGCGGTCGTGGAGGCGGATCGGCAACTCTGGCCCAGGGAGGTCTCGCCGATAAAAGTGTTTTAGATTTTTTGAAAACCCAACTCGGCTTCTGACGCGGCTATTGCGTGAAGCCAAATGAGAGAAGTATCAGACTGCCGATGAATAGCGCGATGCCGGTAACAATAGACGCTTTCGCTCTGGGCACGAAGGCTAATTCCTTCCACGTCGCCGTACCGAAAAAGAACGCGAGAGGCACGGAAAGCAGCGGCAAAATCACAGTTAGCATGGACGGCACGTTCGCCGAGGCAGGTACCCCGACCGCCAATAAAGCAGCCAACAAACCCGCCGAGGAGATTACTCCACCGGTAATGCCCAAAATATGTTGCCGCGCCGTGCCCCTGAAATAAGCGCCAAATGTGAGCGGCGAGCCTTCGATGGCGATGTTCAAGAAATAGAGATCGTACACAATTGTGGAAACTAGTAGTCCAATACCGAACAGCAGCATAG
>DASREJ010000213.1:0-28929 GCA_035652115.1 Bryobacteraceae bacterium | reverse complement strand
CGCCATCGCAGCTAGTTTGCTCACCGTTCTCCCGCCGCCGCAACCGATATCAAGGATCGTGAAGTCATGCTCGATGCGGAGGTGCGAAAGGCCCCAATCGGTCACCTTGGAATGCCGGCCGTTCATATTTCGCGCCATGAGCCGGCCGAGCCAGCCACTGGGCTTCTGGCATTGGGTAACCCCAGGTTTTGTACTCAGAGAAGTCTTCATTCACACACGCGCCCCTTAGGAAATGACTCTACGCCGAACGCGCTTACATAAGTCCAGGCGTGTTTGCCGTACGCGAGTTGAACGGCAATTCGTATGTAGGCGGCCTGCTTCTCGGGCAAAAGGCGTCTGAAGATAGACCGCTGCACTGGCTCATGCCGGAGAGTGCGCAGGAAAAGGGAAGTGGCATTGCAGAAGACACCGAACAGTCTATTGAATCCTACTCGGTTCATGCGTGATCCGGAAAGGTTACTAGAGTTGGCCCGTCACCACCGCCACTGTGTATCTTTGAGTGTTCAGTTACGTCTATCGCCGAACGATCACAACGCTAACAATCTCTAGATTGGCATTGCCGGCAATCTGCCGGACAACGGCGCGAGTATCCGTGACGGCGATTTAGCTCTATGTTCTAGGCGATGTGGACGCAGCGAGTTCTCGCTGCCAAGAACCGCGGTAAGTTAGTTGAGATATTTGGTCGGGGCGGGGCGATTTGAACGCCCGACCCCCTGCGCCCAAGGCAGGTGCGCTACCAGGCTGCGCTACGCCCCGACTATATGGAACCTTTTTGATTTTAAACTACGGAGTGAATATCGACGCATCTTCGAAAGGGCAAACTCGCCGCCGATGCATCCTCTTGCACTAAGTCGCGCCTCGAAGCGGCGGCGGGCTCCAGCCGCTGCGCTCTTCGAGCATTCGACAAATTTGAAGCGCGAGCATCTCGCGCCATTTAGCAGTTGTGACTTGAATGTTGATCGGTAAACCATGGGCATTGCTGACACAGACGGTCGCGGCTGGATTGCCGCTGACGTTCCACGCCATCGTATAGCTGAACCCCTCAAAATTTCCAGGCTTGGCGGAGTCCCCATGTTTGAGTGCTGTTTGCGTGTACGCGGGGCAGAGAACCGCATCGTACTCCTGGAAAAATTTTGAGATACCGGCGCGGTATTCATCCCAACCCGCCCAAAGTTTCGCAAGTTCCGTTGCGCTGCAACGAAAGGGACGCATGCGGCTGAGGAAACCGGCCTCGAGCAGTGGATGTGTGTGCGTGCTACTAGCGTCTTTGAGGTACGCATCGATTCCATCACCGCCGTCAGCGCCGAGCAGGGACATTTCTAATTCGTAGGCTTTGTCCATGCCCGGCGGCCGTGCCTCGACGATGTCCATGAAACATTCTGCACCGTTGGCACAATCGCGAAGGGCTTTGACAACCTCATGAGAGCAAGGTGCGATTCCGTTATCCGTGAACAGTGCGACCCGAAGCCTGCCTGTTTTGGCCGGGACAAAACCGGCTGGCGGGGAAGTAAAGTCTTCTCCGTCTTCTCCACACATGATTTCCAGCGCGAGCACCAGATCGTCCACCCGACGCGCCATCGGTCCAATCTGCCATAGCGCTTCGATCCATCCTGCGGCTGATGGCACATGACCGGTGCGCGGCAACCGTCCACTAGTCGGTTTGATGCTGGCGATGCCGCAGAACGCTGCTGGCACACGAACGCTGCCTGCCGCGTCACTTCCTAGGCCCAGTGGTGAGCCGCAAGCTGCGATCAGTGCCGACTCGCCGCCGCTGCTGCCACCGGGGGTGCGTTCCAGGTCGTACGGATTATTTGTGCGGCCGAAGATGAGATTGTCACTTTCGTAGGCAAATAACAGGTCGGGCAGGTTTGTTTTTGCGATAGGAATTGCTCCTGCATTGCGCAGTCGCCGCACTACCGTTGCATCTCGCGCGGCGACTGGAGCATTTCTTCGTCCCCATGTGCCGGCGGTAGTCCGAACGCCGCGCACATCGATGGAATCTTTGATGGAAATGGGAACGCCGTGTAGTGGGCCACATTCTTTTCCAGAAGCTAAAGCTTTGTCCGCCTGACGTGCTGCTTCGAGCGCTGATTCAGCGAGAATTTCGACTACAGCGTTGATAAGAGGATTCACGCGCTGGATCTGCTCAAGATGTGCAGTCACCAGATCAAAGGATGAGATTTGCTTCAACCTTATGGCTGATGCCATTTCCATGGCGCTTTGATGAAGTAAGTTCACTGGTTTCAGATTAGTCTGCACTTCGTTCCCGCTTTACTAAGATGGGTTTTCTATCGCCGAAATGAGAAGTTTCGCAGTCGCCGGGATGCTTGTGTCGTTATTGGCTGTCGCGGCAGTGCAAGTGGAATCCCCGCCCGCTGATGAAAAGCTTTGGGAGCATCGCAATTTAGGTAAAGCATTCTACGAGAATCCCGACACACACGTTCAGGCTGCGGACGAAGAACGCGCGGCACTGCAGTTGGCTCCGAATTCTGTGATGGATCGTGTCAATTACGGTCTGGCGTTGCTGCGTGCCGGACAGACGGATCAAGGCACTACTGAGCTATTGCAAGCGCAAAAGCAAGATCCCACCATTCCTCACACATGGTTCAACCTCGGCATCGTCTACAAGCACGCCGGAGACTACGAAAAGGCGATGGCGCAGCTTCGGGAAATGATCCGTCTGGTTCCGGCTGAGCCTATCGCTCATTACAATCTGGCCGCTGTTCTTCGCGCGACTGGGAACGTTCAGGCAGCTTTGCCCGAATTCCTGGAGGCGGAAAGGCTAAACCCTAATCTGGCAGGACCGCATTTTCAGCTTTACTCGATTTACCAACGGACCGGCGATAAGGATGCTGCTGCTCGTGAGCGGCAGCTCTTCGATGAAGTGAAAAAGCGCACTGAGGGAGCGGCCGTTCCGGAAGACATGGAGTGGTGTTTCTATGCGGAGTTATATGACCCACCAGTGTCACGCGCCTCCGCTGCCGGCGAGCCCACCAAATATGACGAAAATGCTGTCAGTAATGGGTGGGATGTTGCCTCTACGAAAATGCTCGTGATCGATTCCGTGGGCGCTGGTTCGGCGGATCTGCTCGTTTGGTCGAAAGATCGCATCGAGCTTTTAAAGCATGGAACGGATGCTGCGCCGCACACGGGCCTGGAAGGCTTGAAAGGAGTTCAGAGTATCGCAGCCGGCGATTTCGATAATGACGGCCTGACGGATCTCTGCATCGTTTCTGAAACGGGTGCGAGCGTCTATCGAAATGTCAAAGGCACATTCGCGAAAGCCGTGGATCTGCCTCACACCACCGGCGTAACGAAGGCACTCTGGCTTGATTACGATCACGATTACGATTTGGACCTGTTGCTCTTCGGGGCTGATTCGCATTTGATGCGCAATGACGGAAACGGCAAGTTCGAAGATCGCACATCCTCTTTCCCGTTTGTTTCGGGCCAAGTGCTGGACGCTGTTGTTACGGCGGTCAGAGGGGATACCGCGGCCCGTGATGTTTTAGTTTCCTATGCGGACCGGGTGGGGACACTTTATACGGACAAACTAAACGAAAAATTCGAGGCTTCCGATCTGCCTGCAATCACCGCTGGAAGTGCCGGCCTGGATGTACAGGATGTTAACAACGACGGTTTGCTGGATATCGTCGTCCATAAGCCCGAGGTTTTTGCTGCTCTCAATGACGGCGCGCAGTTTAAGTTGGCCAGTAAGGGCAAAGTAAACAGCTCTTCGATTCGCGCTGATTTCAACGGCGATGGGCGTGAGGATTATGTGCGTCTTACAGCCGCCGGTTCGGTACACCTGTACACCAACGCTTCTTCATCGCAGAAATGGCTCGCCGTTCGGCCGGAAGGCGTGAAGAATTTAAAAGAGGCGGTTGACGCAACGGTTGAAATGAAATCAGGCGCTTACTTTGAAAAGCGGATCTATGAAGGCGTGCCCATTACCTTTGCAATGGACAGCCGTTCCGACGCGGACACGATAAGAATCACGTGGCCGAACGGATTAATTCAGAACGAGACGCGAAAGATGGCCGGCGGTCTTCTAAGGGTGCCGGAGGCACAGCGTCTCTCAGGCTCGTGCCCCATGATCTTTACATGGAATGGCACTCAATTCCAATTCATTACCGATGTTTTGGGTGTTGCGCCGCTTGGTGCCAGCTCGGGCGACGGCAGTTACTTCCCAGTGGATCATGACGAGTATATTCAAATACCCGGTGAAGCGGTAAAGACGCTGAACGGCAAATATCAGATCCATATCACTGAAGAGTTGCATGAGGTGTCCTATCTGGACAAGGTGCAATTAATCGCGCTGGATCATCAGGCCGACGTCGACGTCTATACGAACGATAAGTTCAAGTCGCCTCCCTATCCGGAGTTTCGTTTGTTCCGTTCGGCGGGAAAAATTCATCCGCTGCGCGCGCTCGACGATCATGGCCGAGATGTAACCGCAAGTGTTGAGAAGCAAGACCACACATACCCGCACAGCTTTCCGCATAACAGTGCCGGCGTTGCCGGTTTGCACACATTGGACGTCGACTTCGGAAAAGTGGCGCAGGATAATCGCGCCGCGCTAGTCTTGAACGGCTGGGTGGATTGGGCCGATGGCAGCACGTTTTTAGGCGCGGCACAGGATGGTAACGGCGGCTTGGTTTTTCCGTATCTGCAGGTGAAGGATGCATCAGGAAAATGGCAGACGGTGGTGCAAGATATGGGCATCCCGTCAGGCAAACCGAAGACCATCGTGGTTGACCTGACAGGCAAGTTCCTATCGTCATCTCGCGAAGTGAGAATCGTCACCAATCTTTGCGTGTATTGGGACGAGATATTCCTTCTGCCCGATGCGCGGGCTCCGCAAGTACGGATGACTCCCATAGACGCAAGTGCGGCGGACCTTCACTTCCGCGGCTTCTCGCGTGTCGTTATCGATCCCAAGCGTCAACAACCCGAACAATTTGTCTATAGCGACGTTCGATTCACTTCGAACTGGAATCCTACACCGGGCCTCTACACCCGCTACGGAGACGTGCAGCCTTTACTGACTAAAATGGACGACCAATTGGTCATCATGGGTTCGGGGGATGAGCTGAAATTGGAATATCCAGCCGATCAGTTGCCCCTATTGCCGAAGGGTTGGAAACGTGACTTTCTACTGCTTGTAGATGGATGGGCCAAGGACGCCGACGCAAATACGGCATTTAGTCAATCCGTGACGCCGCTTCCGTTTCACGCCATGAGCGCATATCCGTACAAAATGGCTGAGCACTTTCCAAACGACGCAATTCATCAAGAATACGTCTCACAGTATTTGACACGGCCCGCGCTGCGCCTGATCCGGCCTTTGGCAATGGGGGGTGGAACTCAATAGCTGTGAATCGGCGCGTTCAAACTGCGTGTATCGTTTGCCTCGCGGCACTGGCAATCAACAGCGCTTTGCTGTGGGCCTTTCCAACTGCGACTGCATTCAATGTCGCAAATCTTCTGCTGCACATTGGGCTGGGCGCGGCGCTCGGAATTGCCGCGCTGTTTTTTTCACGCGCCGATATTCGTTTCAGTTGGCTTGCCGCAGCAGCGCTGACTGGGATTTTGCTGGCTTTGATCGGCAATACGCGCGACCATCGCGTCGTTTTTTTAGTTCACGTTGTAATTTCGCTCTGCGCATTTACAGTCTGGTTTGCCAGATTGCGGCGGTTCCGTTTGGTACAGGTTTCGATCGCAGCCGCGGCAGCCGTTCTGCTTGCGGGAGTTGCATTCCGATGGATAATCCCACGATCGGAAGATCATATTTCGAACTCACGCACAGTCGCGCTATCTATGAATCAGGAAGGCGCCGGGCCGCAGAGTCCGTTTTTTCCGTCTGCGGCGAAGACGAGTGACGGACATCTGGTCCCATCCACATTTTTCATGGAATCGAAGAAATGTGGGGAATGTCATCGCGACATTTACGAACAGTGGAAATCGTCGGCTCATCACTTCGCCTCATTCAACAACCAGTTTTATCGAAAATCCATTGAGTACATGCAGTCGGTTGTAGGGACAAAGCCGAGTAAGTGGTGTGCGGGCTGCCATGATCATGCCGTGTTCTTCAATGGCCGCTTCGACAGGCCGATCAAAGAACAGATCGATACTCCCGAAGCGCAAGCCGGATTGAGCTGCATGTCATGCCACTCCATCGTTCACGTCGCCGGCAGCGTAGGTAACGGCGGATTCACCATGTCTTATCCCCCGTTACATGAAATTGCGAGCAGCCCGAATCCGCTAATGCATAATCTGGAGCATTTCGTGACTTATGCCGCTCCCGAAGCGCACCGCAGAACGTTCATGAAGGCATTCATGAAGCAGAACAACGCGGAATTCTGCTCCGCCTGCCACAAAGTGCACCTGGACGTGCCCGTGAACAAATATCGCTGGTTTCGCGGCTTCAATGAATACGACAATTGGCAGGCCAGCGGCGTGTCAGGTCAGGGAGCCCGGTCCTTCTACTATCCGCGCAAATCGAGCAATTGCGCTGACTGCCACATGCCGTTGGTCAATTCTCACGATCCCGGCAACATCAACGGCAAGGTGCATTCTCACGCATTCCCTGGAGCGAATACCGCCCTGCCCTTTGTGAACAACGATGCGAAGCAGCTTGCGTTGGTTGAGAAATTTCTGAAATCGGGATTTATCTCCGTGGATATTTTTGCGGTAAGCCCGGTCGGGCGCCAGAAAGAAGATACGGAGATGGTTCGGCGCGGCGACACCGGTCCGCGATTGAACACCACCTTCGCTGTCGGGGAAGAGGCGGAACAGACTGCCCCCGCGGTTCTAAAAGAAGTCGGCGCGGTTGCTGCTCCGTCGAATTTGTCCGGCGTGACCCTTCAGCCAGGCAGCACAGATCGCATCGACGTGGTGGTGCGAACCCGGACAATTGGTCATTTCTTTCCTGGCGGCACAGTTGACGCTTTTGATGTCTGGCTGGAACTTAAGGCCGAAGACGACGCAGGGCGGTGCATCTTCTGGAGTGGTGGCGTGGAGCAAAACGGCAAAGGGCCTGTCGATCCGGGCGCTCACTTCTACCGTTCCTATCAGCTCGACGCTGCGGGGAATTTCATCAACAAGCGAAACGCCTGGCAGTCGCGTAGCACTCTTTACACGCGTCTGATCCCGCCCGGCGCCGCGGATGTCGTTCACTATCTCGTGCATGTACCTAAGTCCGCGAAAGGTCACATCCATTTCACCGCAAAGTTGAATTATCGAAAGTTCTCTTGGTATTACACGCAGTTTTCTTATGCAGGAGTGCCGAAGCCAGGGCAATCCAATTTGTTGCTTGCATCCGATCACAACAGTTTGGAGTACAGCTTCGATCCCAAGAACATTCCCACCGATGTTTCGGGGCAATTGAAAGGAGCGATTCCCAATTTGCCGATCGTCACCTTAGCGGAAGCAAATCTGTCACTTCCAATAAGTACGAGCCAGCCCGACTGGCAAGTGATAGCGCAAAAGGGAACGCGTGAACGCTGGAACGATTGGGGAATCGGGCTGCTGCTGCAAGGAGATCTCAAAGGCGCGGAATTCGCATTTCGCAAAGCGGCGGAGGCAGATCCGAACTACGCCGATGCTCCACTAAACATTGCGCGTGCATTGATTCAAGAGGGCGAAACGGATGCCGCAAAACCGTTCATTGAGAAAGCGCGCAAGCTCAATCCGTCGCTCGGTCGCATATATTACTTTCAGGCATTAATCGAAAAGGCGGACGGAGACTATGATGTCGCGCTCAAGTCGTTGGAGCGCGTGGAATCGCAATATCCGCGGGACCGTGTCGTGTTGAATCAAATTGCGCGGATTCTCTTTTTGAAGCGCCAGTATGCAAAGGCCCTCACATATCTGCAAAGAGTCTGCGATATAGATCCAGAAGATGTGCAAATGCATTACACAGCCATGCTTTGTTATCGCGGTCTTGGAGACAAGGCGAATGCGGACCGGGAGCAGATCTTGTTTGAGCGCTTCAAAGCTGACGAGGCGTCGCAGACCATCACGGCACAACGCCGCATGGTCAGCCCCGAAGATAACAATGAACGCCAATTGATTCATGACCACGAATCGGCGCCGCTTCCTTGACATGCAGAGACTTGCTACAAATCTTGCCGCGGTTGTCGCCGTTAGTATGGCAGCGGTTCTCGCTTTCGGTGTGAACGGAATGCAAAACGCCGTGCAATTTGTCGATTGCACCAGGAGCGCGGGCATTCATTTCGTTCATCACACCGGCGCGACCGGCAAAAAATATTTGCCGGAAACCCTGGGCTCGGGGTGCGCGTTTGTCGATCTCGATGGCGACGGCTGGCCGGACATTCTGCTATTGAACGGAAAAGACTTTACACCGCACAATCAGCGCACGCTTCCCGCGCTTTATCTCAACAACCATAACGGCACGTTTAAAGATGTCACGCGCGGTAGCGGTCTCGATGTGGAGATGTACGCAATGGGCGTCGCCGTCGCCGATTACAACAATGATGGCTTGCCCGACGTTTACATCACTGCTCTCGACGGGGATCATCTATTCCAAAACGAAGGTCATGGCCATTTTAAAGACGTGACGGCAAGCAGTGGAATTCACAATGCCAACTTCGGAACAAGCGCCGCTTGGTTGGACTATGATCGTGACGGCAAAGCCGACCTTTTCGTAGCTAATTACGTTACCTGGAGTCCGCAAAAAGACCTTTGGTGTTCGCTCGATGGCGCAACGAAATCCTATTGCACGCCGGAATCTTACAGAGGGACATCCAGCAAGCTCTTTCATAATTTGGGTAATGGCCGCTTTGAAGACGTAACTCAAAAAGCCGGATTGGGCGATGCGACTAGTAAGTCGCTTGGCGTAGTCGTCTTCGATTACAACCAGGATGGCTGGCCCGACATTTTTGTATCAAACGATACTCAACCAAATAAGCTCTATCGCAACAATGGCAACGGAACCTTTACAGAAGAAGGGATGCAGGCGGGTGTTGCGTTTGGAGAAGACGGCGTTGCTCGCGGGGCGATGGGGGTAGACGCCGGCGATTATGACCGCTCCGGGCGCCCGCACTTACTGGTTGGAAACTTCGCGAACCAGATGCTTGGCTTGTATCACAACGAGGGCAAAGGATTTTTCGTAGACGAAGCGACCACCTCGTCGGTCGGACGGGCCAGTCTTTTGAGCCTCACCTTCGGCGTTTTCTTTTTCGATTTCGACCTCGACGGGTATCCCGATATTCTTGCCGCCAACGGCCATATAGAACCAGACATCAATCATATTCAGCCCAAAGTGCAATATCGTGAGCCCCCTCTGCTGTTTCGCAACCAAGGCGCTGGTCGATTCGAAAATGTGAGCGATGCGGTCGGGGCCGATTTCCGGCGCCCGATCTTGGCGCGCGGCGCCGCCTATGCCGATTTTGATCATGACGGTGATTTGGACATTTTGATGAGCACCAATGGCGGTCCGGCTGTTTTACTTACAAACGAAGGCGGCAACAAGAATAACTGGCTGTGCGTCCGGCTCAATGGGACGAAATCGAATCGAAGCGCTTTAGGGGCTGTTGTCCGCGTCGAGAGCGCGTTAGGAAAGCAATGGCAGACAGTTCATAGCGGTTCCAGTTACTGTTCGCAGAGCGATTTAGCGCTTACATTCGGCTTAGGAAAAGATAATACGACCGATATTTCAGTCGAGTGGCCCAGCGGGACTCGCCAGCAGTTTAAAAACTTGAAAACAAATCAACTTGTAAATATCGACGAATCGCATGGATTAATTAAGTAAACGCTTACAGAGAAGTAAATTACGCTGACATAGCGGCGGACCTGCCCGTTCGTAAGTCATCTGAAAAGACGTAGTAAGTTGCGCCTTCCCAGCAAACCTTGGTAGTGCGGTCGTTATATCCTTCGCCGCAAATCTCTACTTCTGCTTCTTCCGGCAGTTTAATGAGAGTTCCAAGCCGTAGTTTTCCGCTTGCATCCCGCAGGATTTGCATCGCTGGGGCGTTTTTTGCCAAGCAGTAGTGCGTTCTTTGCAGATCCACTGGAATTGGAGTGTCTATTATCATGACGCCTTTCTCCAATCGTTGACTCGAATTTTAAATGTATTTCTAAAACTCGTCAATTGTATTTTGTGAGAATTTTTGATGAATAAACGCACCACTGCCGAGTGAATAATTCGGGTACGAAACTTATTACTTATGGGGAACTGTGAATACAGGTATTCGAAGCCCAACTTTTGGAGTAGCGTGAGCTGCCTCCATTAACTCATGCACATCTTTTTGGAGTAGGCCAACTTTACTGTCTGGTGCAGCCGGACAACTTAGGTCTGGCGACCGCTCCCCGTTAAATTCAAGATACAGAGAAGAGCCAAAAGACACGCTCTTGATACAGTGCGTCCGGGGCAATGCACTTAGAGAGCCAACCGCTTTCAAATCTTGAAGAAGACGGTCGCAAAGCCTGGTGTCGACGCTCGTCTTGCGTGATTCAGCGTCGTGCGGTTGCACCTCTACCTCACCAGATCCATTCACAATTAGTTTGACGCCCGGCCGATTAGTCGAGCCGGTGTCTTCGATGGTCACTTGTTGCGGAGCGGCTTCGGCGCACATAAGAATTGCCGGACAGAGAAATATGAGAACGGACAAAACAGTGCACGGTCTCATACCTTATTATGCGCCGAATTAGTTGTTCGGCGACATAGCGTGATCGTGCGATGCTCTGGCCGAGGCGACCATTTGCCGCACCTGCGCCGCAAGCGTCGGTGCGTGATAACAATAACCGTCTTTGATAGTCCACTCGACTCCGCCAGTGTGAATCTGCTTGCCGTCTTTGATTTCCTCGACGCCAGTCGGATACAGAACCTTCATGTTTTCCAGTGGGTTGCCATTTACTACGATTAAGTCGGCGAAATATCCGGGGCGCACGCCACCAAGTTTGCCTTCCATACCCAAAATTTTTGCGTTATTTCCAGTGGCGTGCTGGATTACTTTAATGGGATTAAAACCCGCCTCTTCATGTAGCTCGAGTTCACGCAAAAGACCGAAACCGTAGATTTGGTATATAAAACCGGCATCGTCACCCGCTCCAATCAAGCCGCCCATCCGCTCGAAATCGCGTAGAGCCGCCATCCAGATACGGTAATTCTCCTTCCAGAAGACTTCGTCGTTGGAGGTCCACCCGATGAAATAGGAGCCGTGATTGCGTGGATTCGGTCGAAAATATGCTTCGAGCGTGGGATGCAGGTATTCACGAAACCACGGTTGATTCTGCGCGCGCTGCAGATCACGGCTGGCTTCATAGATATCGAGCGTCGGCACCCACGCGACGTTTGCTTTCACCATTGCCGCCAAAACTTCTTGAAGTCGCTTCGGGTCTGCTTCGCGCCAGAGGTGCCCGGCATAGCGGAAACGATCTGTTTCGTTGTTGTAGTTGAAATTTGAGGGGAAGTTTTGCACGCCATCCGGAATAGCGGCATCTGGAATTCCGTACCAATGCTCGATGCTGCGTGTTCCGAAGCGAATATCGTCCCAGGCATTTGTCTCTTCCACCCCTGCATGATGTGCAATGGGCAAGTTCAACTTATGAGCTTCGTCTTCGGCGGCTTCCATGATGTCGCGATACATGCCCAGAAACTTCACGCCGTCAGCGCCCATTTCCTTGTATTCGCGAATGCGTGCGCGCGCCTGTTCGGGCGTGGTGGGAACCGGTTGCTGAGCGTTGAACATCGGGTAAACAAAAAAGCGCGGCGCCGCAATTTCGCCCGCTGCGCTCTTCGCCTTCAGCGCCAATGTCTTCTTTGTATCGCTGCCGACATCGCGAACTGTCGTGATGCCGCAGGATAGCCAAATCTTGAGTTCATAATCGATCGGCTGAGGAATACCGCCACGCTCATCCTGAGTATGCGCGTGCGCGTCGATCAGCCCCGGTAACACGTATTTGCCGGTGGCATCAATTTCGGCGTCGGCCGGCGTTCGCTTTGCGCGGCCGTTTTGTAGCGCCACGGGATCCAGCGGAACCACGGCGGTAATTTTATTGTTTTCAATGATTATGTCTTTGGGCCCCGACGCCGGCGTGCCATTTCCGTCGACAATCATGGCATTCCGGATGGCAAGACGCGGATAACGGGTTCCGTTCACAGGCGCCGTCGCGCTTTGCGCATGCGCCGGCAACACGGTCAGCAGCGAAAGGCAGCTTAAGGTGAATAGATTTAAAGAACGAGTCATTTTCTTGAAATGGTCCCACAACTGCCTTTCAGCGCCTGGCGAAAGTTCTCCACCATCATCAGATCGCTTAAAGGACTTCGTTCGCCGGAGGCGCTATTTGCGGAGAAGTATAGAAATTTTCCGGGTGCCTCGAAGGAACATATCGCTATGCTTCGTGATCTGTATCGCGGTTCCCTCGCTGCACAGGAAAAGCGAAAAGGGAACCTAAATGGTTCCCTTTCGTCGCGTCGATCGTGATCGACCCTAGAGTTGTGACTAGATAGTCCCCTTCTAATCGGGGCAATTTCATTATAAAGCGCGGCCTCTCAGCTTATCGTGCCATCGAAACAGGCCGGGGTTTATCCGTGCGGAAGTATTTTTTGTAGGCCCCGATCCAATCACCGGCGATGTCTCTCTGCGCCTCAGCCAGCGTAAGGCTCCCGCCGCACACCAGTTGCCGCAAACGGTCTTCCAACTCATCCTTGACTTGCGCATTCCACACCGCTGAGTAAGATTGCGGCCAAAGATTGCGAATATCGTCCGCTCCACCCAATGCCGGTGTGACCAGGTAATCCACTTCGTAAAGTTGGGGCGTGGCGCTCTTAATTCCGTATTCATCGAATACTCTCCTCTGCAACGCGAACGGAACCGCCTTGTTTTTGGTATTCGTCTGCATGCATACCTGTTGTTGAGTCATCATGACCGTTGCTCCGGGCGTAATAGTCGAATTCGGCAGTGAAACAACGGGCGCGCGTTGGCGCAATATGTTCTGTTGTCGGGCATAAGAAATGAACAATACGCCGATCGCGAGGGCAATAAACACCGCGGCCGCTGCTCCAATCGTGCGGCGAAAGAGGCTCAGCCGATGCGAGCGCTTGTCAGATTCGGTTCGCATCTGAGCGATACGCGCCTTCAGCAAGGCTCGCGGACCGGCAATGGGCGGTAAGGCCGAAGCGAACTCCTGCTCGCGCGATTCGACAAAACTGCTAATCGACGCTTCTATATCCTTCTGGCGCGTCCGGCATTGCCAACAGGCATTAAGATGCCCTTGAACCTGCTTCTTCTCGCGTTCGGATATCTCTCCATCAAGCTCCTGCAATAGCTGTTGATCGGTAAGATGTGATTCCTGAAAGGACATACCGCTACCTTCTTGTGACTCGTTCAATTCGTGCGAGCGATCTGGTCAAGGAAAGAGACACTGCTCCCAAAGACATATCGAGGACCTCCGCGATCTCCCGGTAACGTAGGCCTTCCGCCCGCAAAGAGATGCACCGGCGATCTTGTTCCGGCAGCGCCTGCACAATGGTTCGGATGCGCTGCTGAATCTGGCGACTGACCAGTTGATCTTCTGGATTGGGTGCAGGGTCCGTATCGAAGTTTTCAACCGCCGTCGCGTCCAAAGTATTCAACTCGCGCCGGAC
The DNA here is from genome assembly GCA_035652115.1 of Bryobacteraceae bacterium. Lineage (GTDB taxonomy): Bacteria > Acidobacteriota > Terriglobia > Bryobacterales > Bryobacteraceae > Bog-105. The sequence continues at coordinate 15,317 of DASREJ010000213.1, read as the reverse complement.
GCGATAACGCCGCTTCAATCCCAAATTGTGCGCAACACGAAACAACCAGGAACGTAAATTGTGCCGCGGCTTGTCGCGTTGCAAATGCTCGAAAAGCGAAAGGAATACCTCCTGGATTACCTCTTCGGCATCTTCAATTGCAAGACCGAAACTCAACGAATACCGCAGCAACGGGGTTCGAAACTCCTCGAAGAGCGCAATGACTTCGTTCTCTAGCTCAGTCTGTTTATCGCGATCCTCGCGCCGCGCAGTAAGGACGGCCGGCAACACGGATAAGGCGCGAACGGACATTGCTATCTAGATATTCCCTCAGGCGCTATTTTGTTCACTTCTTCCGTCGAAAAGTGTGAACAAACTGGCTTTTCAGAGTATTTACTAATATGCTCTCCTTTGGAACCGCCTGCGGCAGAGTAGCGGCTTCCTTGATATTGGTTTTGTTGGTGCGTCTCCCAATTGCTGCGCAGCAGCCCTCTGGTGAAATCCGCATTGCTGTTAAAGATCCTTCCGGCGCGGCGATGGCAGCGTCCGGCACAATACAAAATCTGACAACGGGAGCCGTGCGGGATTTCGAGACCAATCCGCAAGGCCGATATGTCTTTCGCGATTTGACGTACGGCCAATATCGGCTGGCTATCTCAAAAAGTGGCTTCGCCACGCAATCTCTGTCGATCGATCTGCAATCGGCGGTGCCCATCTCGCGAATCGTCACCCTGCCTTTAGCTGCGCAGGCGTCAAGTGTCGACGTCGTAGCGGCGACGCCGCTCCCCGGAACGGATCTTTCCATTAATAAAATTCCCGCGCCTGTCCAGACAGCGACTGCGCGCGACATCCAAAACAGTGGCGCTCTTGACCTTTCGGATCTTCTGAACAAGCGGCTGGACGGCGTTCACATCAACCAGAATCAGGAGAATCCGTTTCAGCCTGATGTCAACTATCGCGGCTACACAGCGTCGCCATTGCTCGGTACGCCCGAGGGCATATCCGTTTACATGGATGGTGTGCGGCAAAATCAGCCCTTCGGCGATGTCGTTGCATGGGACCTGATACCAAAGATTGCTATCTCCGAGGTCGCGCTAATGCCGGGATCGAACCCGCTCTTCGGCCTGAATACACTTGGCGGCGCAATCTCAATTCAGACCAAAGACGGGCGCAACGAACCAGGTGTAATGCTGAATGTTAATGGCGGCAGCTTTGGACGGAGAGCCGGCGAGTTGGAATACGGTGGCTCTAGCTCAAACGGGCTGAATTGGTATCTAGCTGGAAATCTTTTTCGCGAAGATGGATGGCGCGAACACTCACCCTCTGAAGTACGCCAGGCATTCGGAAAGCTCGGTTGGCTTCATGGCCGAACTTATATCGCGCTGAGTTTCGGTTACGCCGACAACTGGCTGACGGGTAATGGGCTTCAAGACTTTCGTTTTCTCCAGCAGGATTTTGCCAGTGTCTACAGCATTCCGGATATCACTTGGAACCGCTCTCCGTCGTTCAATCTCAGCCTTCGCCATCAAGTCACCGACCATCTCAGTTTTTCGGGGAACGCCTATTTCCGCTACATTCGCGCCGACACAACTAACGGCGACATCAACGAAGAATCATTTGACGAATCACTGTACAACCTGAGCGCGGCTGACATCCGCGCGCTCACTGCCGCGGGTTATAGTGGGTTTCCAACTACGGGCAACGCCACGACTGAGCCATATCCGAAATGGCGCTGTATCGCCCAAGGCCTTGAAAACGCCGAGCCCGTCGGGAAGTGTACAGGCATTATCACCAACACGTTTAACAAGCAATTCAACTACGGTTTGTCCGGCCAGGCAAACTGGTTCGTTGCCCATAATCACATCGTGATGGGGTCGGCGTGGGATCGCAGCAACGTTCGGTATCAACAGGCCTCCCAATTCGGCTACTTAAATCCCGACCGCCTCACTATCACGCCCATTAATTCCTACGCAAATGGCACTACCACTCAGGATGGCGTTCCCGTGGATACGCGAGTCGATCTTCGCGGGCTTGCCAATACCTTCAGCGTCTACGCGGCCGATACACTGACCATCGGAAGATCGCTGGCTATTACTCTTTCTGGTCGCTACAATCGCACGCCCATCACCAATACAGATCTGCTCCCTCCGGAGACGGTACTCGGTGCGCGCGGTTCTCTCAATGGTCAATACCTGTTTCAGCGCTTTAATCCCGCCGTCGGCCTGACTTATACTCCATGGCGATTCGCCAGCCTCTACTTCAGCTATAGCGAAGCGAGTCGTGCCCCCACCGCAATCGAATTAGGCTGTGCCGATCCCACCGAGCCTTGTAATTTACCCAATGCGCTGGTGAGTGATCCCCCTCTTAAACAAGTGGTATCCAGAACCATAGAAGCTGGAGTGCGCAGCACAGGTGAATCGAATCTTCGTTGGAACGTGGGGTGGTTCCACGGGGAAAATTACAATGATTTGCTCTTCGTAGCATCTGAGCAAACCGGCTTTGGCTACTTCACTAATTTTGGCCGCACGCGCCGTGAAGGCGCTGAAGTTGATATCAGTGGCCACATTCAACACCTAATGCTAGGGGGCAATTACACGTTTCTGAGCGCCACTTACCAAAGCGCTCAGACGATAGACGGTGGCAGCAATAGCGTGAACGACGGCGGCTTAGGTCTCGACGGCAACATCACAGTCCAGTCGGGCGACGACATTCCTCAGATTCCTAAGAATATTTTTAAAGCGTATGCCGAATACGAGCCAATTTCTAAACTTTCAATCGACCTGGATTTTGTTGCCGTAGGCCGAACCTACGCGCGAGGCAACGAAAACAACTTAGATCAACCTGACGGGATTTACTATCTGGGCCAGGCATACTCGCCCGGTTACGGCGTGGTCAATCTTGGTGGCCATTATCAAGTCCAAAAGAATGTGCAGCTTTTTTTTCAAATTGACAATTTGCTGAACCATCGTTACTACACTGCGGCCCAACTCGGGCGCTCGCCTTACGACAATGCGGAAAATTTTGTCGCGCGTCCATTTCCGCCTGTGGACGGCGACTATCCGATACGCACAACAACCTTCCTGGCGCCTGGAGCTCCGATCGGTATTTGGGGAGGAATCCGCGTTCACTTTTAGAATGGACGAATGCTTCGTCTTCTAACCGTCACAACATTACTGAGCGTGGTAACTTGCGTTGCGCCTGCGAAGGCGCAAACTCCGGCGGCCAATGCGCGCGCTCCGCGGCCTACTCCACCCACCCGCGATCCCCACACGCCCGGCTATGTGACCGCCAAAGAGCTGCCCGATGGCGTCAATCCACCACCGGATGTTGACGGAAATTTTGTCCTTGGTCCGACTCACAATCCCGCGCCAGAGATGAGCGTTCAAGAAGACGTGCCGCAAGGATCGATCTTCACGTTCACGATGAATTCCGCCGACAGCAAGATTTATCCAGGCATCGCTCGTGAACCCAATACGTTCGGCACTGCGGATCCGAACGACCCCGCCAAAATGGTCGTCACTACCAGCCATCCTGCGCCGTACACGCGCAAAGTGACTGTCTATGTGCCCAAACAATACGTCAGCGGTAGTGTCGCCCCTTTCCTCGTCGGCGCGGACGGACCTGACCGGCCTTTGTTTACCGCTTTAGATAATCTAATCGCCGAGCATCGCCTCCCCGTGATGATCGCCATTTCAATCAGTAATGGCGGAGGCGATGCGCAAGGGAGTGAACGCGGCCTCGAATATGACACAATGTCAGGCCGCTACGCCGAATTCGTCGAGAACGAAGTGCTGCCCCTTGTTGAGAAACAATACAACGTGAAACTAACGAAAGATCCAGAAGGGCGCGCAACCATGGGCGGCAGCTCGGGCGGTTCCTGCGCGCTCATCATGGCGTGGTATCACCCAGAGCTGTATCATCGCGTTCTTACTTACTCTGGGACTTACGTAAATCAGCAGTGGCCGCCAAACCCACAGACACCCCACGGTGCATGGGAATTCCATGAGCATCTCATCCCCGAGAGTCCGACAAAGCCCTTACGCATTTGGATGGAAGTTGGCGACCGGGATCTTCTGAATCCCAACGTCATGCGTGACAACATGCACGATTGGGTTGTCGCAAACGAGAACATGGCCAAGGTGCTCGCCGCCAAGGGTTATCACTACCAATTTGTTTTTGCGCGCAACGCCGGACACACCGATCGCACCGTGAAGCAACAAACGTTACCCGAGGCCCTGGAGTATCTTTGGCAGGGCTATCCTATCGCAAACAAGCCAAACTAAAGTACTTACTTGGGGTATTCGCCAATTAATCTCTTGACGTTAGGCCCCTAGGCCTATACAGTTGCAATCTGGAGGAATCATCATGCCCGATAAGCATGTGCCTTTGAATGAAGTAGCCATCGCGGTTCAAAACGCGGTTCAGCAGACATTGGCTAAACACGGTGCTGTCTCGGTAGACAAGCTGTGGGTCGGCTTTGTAGCGCCGGATAATGTCGCCACTCAGGAAAACGCTGCCAAACTGGCAACGGAACTCGCAAGAGAAGCGGGAATAAGCGCTCAGCCAAGCGTTGCGCAACTTGCGCCCGCAGCCGCAGGAGCAAAGACGGAAGCGCATGCCACTGTGCCAAAACCGCCCGGCCACATCATCGGTTTGGTTTTCTCTCCCAAATTAACTAAGTAGGGAAGTCGTGGAAGCAAAAAGCTCGCGGCCTATTTTGTGCCCAAGCGCGCAACCCGATATGCCAGGCAGCATAGTTTTCGGAATCGTTGCTGGCACAGCAGACGAGCCTCGCGTAGCCTGGATCGAAAGACCGGTGCCAGTCACTGGCGACCTCCTTGCGCTCACCGCTCCTTTGGCGCCAACTCAGGTTTTGCGGATCGCAGCGCCCTGTCAGGAACACGCATGCTGTCATTTCGACGGAACGGATTGCCGCTTGGCCACGCGTTTAGTGCAATTAATGCCTGCGGTAGTGGATGCGCTGCCACCATGCCGAGTCCGGCCGGACTGTCGCTGGTTCTTACAGGAAGGTAAAGCGGCATGTGCCCGCTGTCCGCAGATTGTGACCTACAGCATCAATCCAACGCCGGAGTTGAGTCTCGCCGCAACGCCTGCGGTTAGTTAATCTTCTCCGCAATCGATTTGGCCTGGACAAATTGCAGTAGATAGTCCGGGCCTCCGGCTTTCGAATCAGTGCCCGACATATTGAATCCGCCGAACGGATGTGCTCCCACCATGGCGCCGGTGCATTTGCGATTGATATAGAGGTTGCCTACAAAGAACTGGCGCTTCGCCTTTTCCGCCTTCGCTGGGTTTGTGGTGAACACCGCTCCTGTTAGCCCATATTCCGAATCGTTGGCTAACTGAAGGGCGTGGTCGAAATCCTTAGCCTTGGTAACGGCCAGAACCGGCCCGAAGATCTCTTCCTGGAATATTGTCGCCTTCGAATCTACGTCGGCAATGACCGTCGGCTTAATGAAGTATCCGTCGCCGTCTGCTTTCGCGCCGCCGGCGATCAGGCGCCCTTCCTTCTTTCCCTTATCGATGTAGCTCAGAATCGATTTCTGTGCACGCGCGCTGATCACCGGTCCCATATAGTTGTTGAAATCGTCGGATGGGCCGATCGTCAATCCATCAACTTTTACTTTCAATTTATCCAGAAACTCGTTGTAAACTGATTCATCTACGATCGCGCGTGAGCATGCGGAGCATTTCTGCCCTTGATAGCCAAACGCGGAATAGAGCACCCCTACTACAGCCTGGTCCAGATTCGTTTCACGGTCGACAATGATGGCGTCCTTGCCGCCCATCTCAGCGATGACACGCTTGATCCAGATTTGGCCCCTTGGCGTCTTGGCGGCGAGCTCATTAATATGTAGGCCCACATCTCGCGAACCGGTAAAGGACACAAAGCGGGTCTTAGGATGCGAGACGATCGTGTCGCCGATAGCAGCTCCGCTTCCAATTAACAACGAAAAACTCTGGGGTGGAAAGCCTGCTTCGAGTAGCACTTCGGCGAACTTAGCGGCGATAGTTGGAGTATCGCTTGAAGGTTTTAGAACTACTGTGTTGCCGACCACGAGCGCGGCTGTGGTCATACCAACCATAATGGCCAGCGGAAAATTCCATGGCGGAATGACAACGCCAACCCCAAGGGGGAGATAAACCATCTCATCGCGCTCGCCGGACAACTGAACCACCGGTTCGGGCTTGGCCAGCTTCATCGCCTGTCGCGCGTAGTATTCGCAGAAGTCGATTGCTTCCGCAATTTCAGCCTCTGCCTCCACCCATGTCTTGCCGGCTTCGTATACCAGCCATGCGTCAAATTCAAATTTGCGTTCGCGAAAGATTGCTGCTGTGCGTAACAGCATCTCCGCGCGTTCTTGGGCGGGAACAGCGGCCCATGTCGGGAAATAGTTATAAGCTGCCTCTACCGCATCGCGGGCATCTTGCTCGGTTCCTTTCTGATGAACTCCGACAATCTCGGAAGGCCGTGATGGATTGACAGATTCGAATTTTGACGACGAGGCGCGGCGCTCGCCGGCAATCAACAAATCGTATTCCTTGCCTAGCTCCGAGCGCACTTTCTCAAGCGCCCGGCGCATCGTCTGGGCGTTTTCGGGCTTCGTGAAGTCGGTATAGGGCTCGTTGACAAAGGGAGCCAGCATGGAGGGTGGAGTGGCAACTGCGGACATATTTAGCGTGTATCTCTTTGATGGCTTTGGTTCGGGGCTAGATGCGGTCGTCTATCGTCTTTTCAGCGATGCGGCGTCCGCGTTCAAACATGGCGGCGGCGTCCTCGGCAATCTCGCGTCCGCGTTCATATAGTTCACGCCCGCGCTCAAATAATTCCTGGCTCGATTCCAGAAAACCCTGACGGCCCCGTTGGGCCTGCCGAGCTAAACGATGGCGCGTCCGTTCACCTGATTCGGGGGCAAGCAAAAGAGCCACTGCAGCGCCAAGCACCGCGCCGCTAAAGAACCAAACGAAAACGTTGCTGTTATCGCGTTCCAAGTTTTTCCTCTCGTTAACATTCTATGCTTGGCCGCGTCGATGCGTTCGCGGATGCTCACCGGTACGGCACAACCTCGACTTTGTCGCCGTCGGTACGAAACGTGAGCAGGCCGCGTTGGTCGGTGCGAAAAATAAGGGTGTGGTGCGCCTCCAGCCGGCCAATTACATCCGGGTGAGGATGATGAAATTGATTGAGATAACCATCGGATACGAATGCAAAACGCGGTTGCAGTTGGTCCAGAAAATCTTCCGATGAGGATGTTCTGCTGCCGTGATGTCCCACCTTAAGTAGCGTGACCGGTTTTAGGTGAGCATTCTCCACCATATCGGCTTCAATAGCCCGTTCGGCATCGCCAGTCATCAGAATGCTTCGATGCCCGTAGGTCACTTCAAAAACCAGCGAGTCATTGTTGCCCGGAGCGTTGCCTGGCGCATAGTCGCTTGCGGGCGCGAGGATGCGGATGGTAGCGCCGCCGATACTGCGAACAGGTGACGCCCGGTTCAAAGCCACAATTTGAACGCGATCCGCAGCGGCGTGCTCACGAACGCTTTTCCACGCGTCCGTTTCGGGCTCGGCCCCAATCCAAAGCGCTCGCGGACGGAAGTTGTCGAGTATTGCGGGAAGGCCGGCCATGTGATCGGAGTGACCGTGCGTGAGAACGGCATAGTCAAGACGTCGAATCCGGCGGCTCCACAGGTATGGCGACACAACATCCTCGCCCATGTCAATCTGCGGTTTCCTCGTCATGCGCTCCATACCCGGATAACCGCCGGCATCCACTAACATCGTTGCTCCATCAGGGAAAACCAGCAGCAAACTATCGCCTTGGCTTACATCTATGGCTGTGAGTTCGAGTATTTTCGGCTCGATCTGTGGCGGCCAAGGCTGCCAGCACAGGATCGCGAACGAAGCAAATGAAGCCAAAAGTGCGGGCGCCACATAGCGTCTTTTTCGCGTACACACGGACAAAACGATAAGCGACAAGGAAAAGATGAGTGCGATCCATGGGGGCAAAGCGGCGATGCGCCATGCCGGCTCAAAATGCACATGCCAAGTGGCCACCATTTCGGACAGATGAAGTAGGAGGCCCGTGATGACCGCCAAAACGTGCCAACCGGTAAGGATCGCGGCGAAACCGATGGGAACGACTAAGGAAAGCAGCGGAATAACAATAATGTTGGCCGACAATCCTGTTATTGAGAGCCGGTGGAAATAGCTGACCATCGGAAGCGCCAGACCAAATTGCACGCACGCCGAAACGATAACGGCTTCCGCCATGAACGCTCCGATCCATACGCCGGCGGAAACCACTCGCAGCGACGCATTCGGAGATAGGCGCGTCCAGGCACTCACAGTTTGGGCAAGCAAGCGAAGCTCCACGCGCCATTGGGCAGCCCGAGATTCAACTTGAGCGTCGTACGCGTACTGATCGAAGCGTTTGGTCGCCGCCCGAAGCGGCTCAGTAAAGCGCTCTATCACCGGCATCGCGAAAGCCGCTATGGCCCCTGCCGAAAGAAAGGACAACTGGAAGCTAGGGTCAAATAGTTCGTCAGGATCGAAAAGCAAGTATGCGAGACCTACCGCCCCCAGGATGTTTAGGATTCGCGTCTTGCGGAAACAGTAGCTGGCAATCAGGAAGAGTGTAAAGCCACCCGCGGCGCGAACCACCGGGGCGCTAAATCCTGAGATGAACGCATACATCCAGCCGGCCGCCGTGGCTACGAAAAGTGCCTGCACGCGGCGGAAGCGGCAGATGCGAAGGATGGTCAGAATAGTTAGGGCAAGCACCGAAACATGCTGGCCTGAGATGACCAACGCGTGATAAGTGCCAGTGATACGAAAATCGTTGGTCCAGCGCCGTTCGACGCCACTCGTTTCGCCAATCAAAGTGGCCTGCAGAAGAGCTGCGGTGTGTTGGTCGTTTGGATAAAGTTCAGCTAACCGCGCCAACGCCCAGGTTCGGATGCTGAACAGCGTTGCCAGAAATGGAGAGCCGCAAGTCCCTGCGAAGATATGGATGTCGGCGGGGCTTGCGACCGAGCCGGTCCAGTAGATATGTTGAGCCGCAAGATAGCCGGTGTAATCGAAGCTATCGGGATTCTGAAAGTTACGCGGCAGCCGAATTTTCGCTGCGGCTTCCACCTTCTGTCCATACGACAGCGCGATCTTCTGATTGCCTTTGAGACTGACCGAGAGCCGAGCTTGCGCCTTCTTGCCCAGGTCCAGAGTGAACTGTGCGCGATCCGGAGAGAACACCGGCGGGTTTGTTACACAACCTGAGATAAGCACGGTTTCAGCGTCATCCGCTGACAGGCGCGGCGCACGGCCCTGCCGATGAACAACTTGCGTTGCGATCCCGGCGACCAAAAGACATGCACAAATCGCGGCGCGCCGGACATGGGCGCTACAGTTCCGAGCGAACGCTAGGGCCAATATGAGAACGCAAAGCACTCCCGGAACGGCCAGATCGGCCAACGTAAAGAAATAGAAATGTGCAGCGAGAATGCCCGCAGCCAAGGCGGCGCAAGGAAGGACCAGCGGTTCGCGCACGTAAAAGGAGTGCGTTCAGCGTAAGGTTTGTTGCGGCAAACGTGTCCGTGGCTGCTCCGCAAGCGGTCTTCGCCTGCTTGAGAAGTTCCCGCGTCTATGTTCAAAGTCTTCTTCATACATTCAACGTTGCAATATGTAAGTATCTAAACAACCATCCCGCAATCGAAGTTAAATCCTAGCCTCTCGCGACGTCATAATAAACAGTTCAATGCATCCGCCCACCAAGCCAACCGCACGCCTCACCAGTATTGACGCGCTTCGCGGACTGGTCATGATTCTCATGGCCCTCGATCATGTGCGCGACTTCTTCCACATCGGCGCGATGTCCTTTTCTCCCACCGATCTCACGAAAACCACTACAATCCTGTTCCTCACGCGCTGGATTACTCACTTTTGCCTGCCCGTTTTCATGTTCGCGGCCGGGGTTGGCGCGTTTCTTTGGTTGCGGCGAGGCGGTCGCACAAACAGACAGCTCTCGTTTTTTTTGTGGACACGTGGACTTTGGTTTGTCGTGTTGGAGTTGACCGTCATGCAGTTTGCCTATGACTTCAACATCTCGGCCCGGTACCCCATATTCCTTCTCATTCTCTGGATTTTCGGAATTTGCATGATCGTCATGGCCGCGCTTATTCATTTGCGCCCATCTTGGTTGCTTATGCTCAGCTTGCTTGTGATTGTTGGCCACAATTGCCTGGATCGCATAACGGCGGCGCAGTTCGGCTCCGCCGCCTGGGTGTGGAATCTGATTCATCAGCCCGGGTCCTTAAACGCCGGAGGCAAATCCATCGTAATGCCCTATACGTTGGTGCCCTGGATTGCGGTCATGGCTGCCGGTTTTTGCTTCGGCCGAGTTCTCGAATTGGAGCCTGCAGTCCGTCGACGCGTCATGCGCTCCATTGGCTTCTATTCTGTGATTGCTTTCTTTGTGCTTCGAGCGATCAACTTGTATGGAGATCCAGCTCACTGGTCGGCTCAGAAATCGGTTGGCTTTACGATGCTGTCTTTCCTCAACTGCACAAAATATCCGGCGTCGCTCGATTTTCTTCTGATGACGCTCGGGCCCGCATTATTAGTGTTGGCGTACTTTGATCGGTATCCACCGCGAATCAACAGCCCGCTGGTCATCTTCGGGCGCGTGCCGATGTTCTATTTCGTCCTGCATTTCTACCTCATTCACGCTTTAGCTGTCGTGCTGGCATGGATGAGATACGGCGGACGGGCATTTTCCTTTATCTTTAATCCTTTACCCTCCATGGGAGGCCCGCAGAAACTATTCCCGCCAAATTTCGGCTACAGCTTGTGGGTCGCGTATTTAGTTTGGATCTTCGTCCTTGTCTGCCTGTATCCAGTTTGCAGGTGGTATGCGAACTTCAAAGCCACACACCGCAGCCGGTGGCTGAGTTATCTTTGACAGGCTCGCCGCCGGAGGAGAAACACTCCGAGGAAGCCGGCAATGGGAAGGACAGTCAACGGTTCAGGCGCAGACGTTACTGCGGTCGTGAACGAGACATTGTCTATTGCAAAGTCCCAGTTGACTGGCGCAGCGGTAGAGATACTCACTTGGGTGACTCCAATATCGTTTAACGACAAGGTTTGGTTGATGTTGTTTCCAATCGCGAGAGGCGCAGAACCGCCTAGGTTGTCCATAAGCGTATAGGTATCCGGCGTTTCGTTTGTCACCACAAGGCTCACATTGCTTACGGGCTGAGAAAACGTGATGATGAGGGGATCGGTATAGCCCGCGATAAAGCCCGTTGTAGCGTAAACCGCCGTCGCATCCGCACCGCCCACTTCGCCCTTCAGCAATTTGCCTCCAGTGAACGTCGCGATTCCAATTACCAGCGGTGAATTGAGAGTACTGTTAAACGCAGACGGCGCAGTAGCGCCTTGCGCTTCAAAATCGATGGTGGTGGCTGTTATTGCCGTAACCGAAGATACAACTGTTACTGCTAATCGAAGCAAAAGGTAACGATTCATAGTTAATCAGTTTGTTAGGTGCTTAACCCAGAAAGCTCAGCGTTTGCGCGCCGAAATTCGTAAAGTTCGGAAAAACAGACGATAGGCTGCTAACCGGAATCCCGAACCACTTGCACAAGGTAGCGCCGTATTGATCGATGGCGATAGTCGGAATCCAGCGGCCTCGCGTGTCGGTATCGTTGGGGCCGCCTAATACAAACGTCGGGAATTGACCGTATATGTCTCCGCCTTTGACTGCTCCGCCCATGACCAGGTGATGACTGCCCCAGGCGTGGTCGCTTCCATCGCCGGTAGTAGGCTGAAATGTGCGGCTGAAATCGGACTCGGTGAAAGTTGTTACGTTATTCTCCACGCCCAATTCGACCAGTGCGTTGCTGAATGCGGCCAGAGCTTGGCTGAGTTGCGGATAAAGCTGACGGTGTGTTTCAAGTTCCACCGTGTGAGTATCAAAACCTCCGAGAGAAGCGAAAAAGATTTGCCGGCTCATGCCCAACCCATCGCGTACCTGAATGATCTGCGCTACTTGCTGCAGTTGTGCACCAAGGCCAGTCTTCGGGAAAGTAGTCTTCAGCGGTGTGGCTTTTGAGAGCGCTGCGTCTAATGCCTTCGCGTCTGCAATGCTGTCGCTCAAAACCGCATTCGACGCCTGAACGAGCTTGAGACCCGTTTCTAGAGTCAATAGATTTTCTAGCGCGTTCAGGCGTGCGTTGGATGCGGCGCTGCCGTTGAAGCCTTTCAAGTCAAGCGACTGGCCTGGATTGAGTGCTACCGGTTGTGTGGACACTCCGGTCCCCATGAGGCTGTTGCCCGCGACTGATAAGAAGGTCGGGAAATTTGACGAATTTTGCGAGGCGATCAGATCGGCCGCTCTACCGGCCCATCCCGTCGCACTGTGGCCGGATGCCACTGATGTTTGCCACTGAAGCTGCTGATCCGAATGTGAAAACAGATTCAAGGGCAGACTCTGCTGCGCTTGATATTGTGCCCGGGTAGTGGGTTGAAGTAGACTGCCCACATTTGCTACCACGGCAAGTTCTTTATTCGAGAACATGGAGGCTAGTTCCGCCAGATCTCCATGAAACGCATACGGCGCATTCCCGGTGGCCGCATAGACAGTCGGCGTCAGTTCAGCGGCGGTCAAAGCCAGACTGCCCCGAATTGAACTATAAGCTCTGAAATTCGTATCGTCCACGGGAACGACCATGTTGTTTGAGTCGTTGCCGCCGAATAGAAACACGCAGACCAGCGCCCGATAATCGGAAGAGCCCGACTGCGCCAAAGCCGGTAACAGCCCGAACGGGCGAAGCGCCAGGGATGCAACCGAAGCGGCACTTACTTTGACGAATCCACGTCGTGAGAGCATTTTCAAACCTTTCTTCTGCTTAGTGGATGATCTGGTACTCGCCCGACGTGAGGGCCACGTAAAGTGCGGCCTTCGCTTTGTCGCTGGCTGCCGTCAATGGTGCTAACGCCTGTGTAATTGCGGTCTGCACGTTCGAAGACATGTCGCTATGGAAGAATACCGAGTTGATCAGATTAATTAAGGTCGTGTTATTTGTGGCAGCGGCGGTAAAAGAACTAATATCGAATTTGGTACCGGCATCCAGTTGACCGCCGTAAACGACGCTATTCACAGTGTCCGCTCGGTTAGCCGAGGTTTGCGTCGAGTAAATCTGGAATTCGGGTCCAACTAGGCCAACCGATGTTCGATAAGCCGGCGAGAAATAACTGAACACGCTCGGTGGGTAAAACAACTGCTGGCCTAAGTTAGTAGCGGCATTCGCCACTAGGCTAGTGCTCGAAACGGTGCCGTTCAAGCCCCGCAGCAGATTGGCAATGAGTAGAACTGGCTCGCGCATATGACCGAAGGTGGCGTCGCCAGTATCCGCTGTATCTCCCGCGCGCGCTTCCGGATCGGTCAGAATCGCATAAATCACTGCTTTGAGGTCGCCGCGAACGCCCGAGCCGTTGTTTTCAAAAACTGTCGCCACGCGCGAAACATATGCGGGACTCGGGTTGCTCGTAACCAGATGCTCGATTAGCTGTTGGCATATGAAGGGTGGTAGGCTCGGCTGCATAAAGATGATATGCAAGGTGCTGGCGAGGTCTTCCTCGGCCGTTTGCCCGCCTGGCAGCTTGACGCCGAGAATTGTCTTCGCAGTCATATCATGATTGGTCTCAACCGGCACCATCGGAGGTATGAAATAGGCGCGATTGTGTCCTGTTGTTACGAACCCTGGCATGGGGGCATAAGTCCACCCAGTAAAGGCCGCCGAGATGGCGCCCACGTCATTCTGCGTGTATGTAGGAACGGTGTTGCCTGAACCGTCAAGAACTGGGGTGCCGTCCGTGTTCAGTTGCGCCAAGCCCAAGGTGAATAACTGCATGATTTCGCGGCCGTAATTCTCGTTCGGAGATGTGCCTTTCGCGACGTTTGCTTTATCGTTGTTCACCATATTTAAGAAGTTGCCCATACCCGCGTTGAGCGTCACGTCTTTCATAAGCTGCTCATAATTGCCGAAGGCATCATTTTCAAAGATCCGAAGTAAAGGTGGAAATGCGGAAGCGTTGTTGACTTCCAATTCCGAAATGACCCAAATTTCGCTAAGCGCAAATGCCACTCGCTGGCGTAACTGATCGGGACCATTGAGGGCATTTTGGAAGAACAAGACTTGAATCGGCGCTAGGTTGGTGTTTGATTTTCCTTGCGAGTTGTACTGAGGCTGGTCAGGATAAGTGGAAATGGGCGCGGTGATCTGAGACGAAAACCACGCATCAAAACCCTGCGATTCAAGAATCTGCGAGGGAGTTTGCGTCGGTCCCCATGTCGCTTGTTCCAGAACGCGATTGGCTGCGCGATGCGACAGGCCGGATTGGGCGTGGCTCAAGCCCGCGGCGAGCCAGACCGTAACTACGAGAAAGCTGCAAATTCGCATAGTCCTTGAGATTAAGAACTGGAAAACCGTAAAAAAGTTTACTGATTTTCGGTTATAAGTAAGAAATTATTTTGTTGGCTGCTTCACTCATTGGTGCCTCGCCCAAAAATGACAGCTTTCCTAAACGCGCGCTTTAAGAAAACTGCGTTGACACAAATGGGAAGATAACGGATAAGAAAGTAGCTAAGGGGTTCAAGTTAGACCATGACGTCTTGTTGTCTTCGCATTGTTGCGGTTTTTGCCGGACTTACCATTCTTCCGCTTGCCGTGCTTGCTCAAGAGAGCACGGGAACCATCACGGGACTTATATCCGATCCATCCAGTTCTCCAGTTGCTAACGCTCAGGTAACCATCACGGGCGAGGCGACTGGAGCGAAGCACGAGTCGGTTTCCAACTCAACTGGCCAGTACACGGTGCCGTTTTTGGAGCCAGGCGACTATGACGTCGAAGTGCAGTCCCCAGGCTTCAAACGTTTTGTTCGTAAGTCTGTCCACGTTGGCGCGGGCGATCACGCGGTCATCGACATTCCGCTTCAAATAGGCGAGGCTGTGCAGACGGTCTCCGTAACGTCAGACGCTCCCATCATTAACTCCGAAAACGCAAACGTCGGTCAAGCGATTACGGAAAAGGAAGTGCAGAATCTTCCGCTCAATGGCCGGACGCCGCTGACTCTTGCTTCTCTTTCCATTGGCGTCGTAAATACCGTGCAGCCGGGCCTGGTTCACCCTTTCGATTTGGGCGGCGCAGCGGGGTTCAGTATCGCCGGATCGCCTTCTCAGGTGAACGAAATACTAGTTGATGGCTCTCCGGACGCAACATGGGACGGGCGTCTTGCTTATAGCCCGCCCGCCGACGCGGT
>DASREJ010000212.1:0-3196 GCA_035652115.1 Bryobacteraceae bacterium | reverse complement strand
CGGCTTCGAAATTTCACGTTCACAGCGATGATCAGAAGGCGCACCGGCACCTGCCGCACATCGAAAAGATCATTTTGGCGGGAGAGCTAACCGAGCGCAGCCGAAAAGCTTCTCTTGCCGTGTTTCGGCGGTTAGGTGAAGCGGAAGCACGATCTCACGCAGTGCCGATTGAAAAAGTTCATTTCCATGAGGTCGGCGCAGTGGATTCCATATGCGACATCGTTGGGGCATGTGTCGCGCTGGATCTGTTGAATGTAGATGAAGTGCGCAGTTCGCGCGTCAATGTGGGTAGCGGAACGGTGAATACGCAACATGGCATACTGCCTGTGCCGACTCCAGCAACGGCGGATTTGCTGCGTGACGCGCCTATTTATTCCGCTGGCCCGGAAGCGGAACTGACGACGCCCACCGGTGCAGCTTTGCTGAGCACGCTGGCAAGTGGGTTTGGCGCTTTGCCGCCTGTAAAGGTGCTCGCCCAGGGCTTCGGAGCAGGCGACAAAGATTTTCCGGAGCAAGCGAATGTGCTTCGGGTATTGATTGGCGAGCGGACTGAGGCTTCGGAAGCTACGTCGATCAATGTGCTCGAAGCTAATGTGGACGACTGCACACCACAGGTTCTGGGCTACGCGATGGAGCAATTGCTAGAAGCCGGCGCGCTGGACGTCACGCTGACGCCGATCGTGATGAAGAAGAATCGCGCAGCGACTATGATTTCCGTGCTTAGCCCGGTGGAGATGACTGACGAACTCGCCGGATTGCTGTTCCGCGAGACGACGACTTTGGGAATTCGGATCTTCAACGCAGAGCGGCGTGTGTTGTATCGTGACAGTCTGGAAATTGAAACTCAGTACGGCAAAGTGCGCGTGAAGTACTCTCAGAACGGAAGCTTCATGCCCGAATATGACGATTGCCGAAGATTAGCGCGCGAGCGCGGCGTACCGCTGAGGACCGTCATCGCCGAGGCGACCGAGGCATTCGGCAAGCAACTCCGTTCGTAAAACGCATTCATGAACAAAGGCAAGTATTACTTCACAACGCCGATTTACTATGTCAACGCAGCGCCGCATATTGGGACGGCGTATTGCACCTTCACGGCCGACTTGATTAAGCGTTTCAAGAAACAGCAAGGCTATGAGCCGGTAGTGCTAACCACGGGCTCCGACGAGCACGGTCAAAATGTGGAGCGCGCAGCGAAGGCCATCGGCAAAACTCCCGAAGAATATGCGACCGCTATAGCAAACGAATTCGTAAATCAATGGCAGCGGTTGGGGATCTCCTACGATCATTTCATCCGCACCTCCGATCCGAAGCACTTTGCGGTGGTTCACGATCTGTTCGAGCGCTGCCAGCGAAACGGATACATCTACAAAGGCTCATATACGGGCCAATATTGTTTTCACGATGAACTCTATGTGAACGATGCCAAGCCGGGCGACCCTTGTCCAGATTGTGGACGGATCACCGAAACGGTCACTGAGGAAAACTATTTCTTCAAGCTTTCCGCCTTCCAGGACAAGCTGCTAGACCTTTACGATCGCGACCCGGATTTCATCAAACCGGAAACTCGGCGCAATGAACTGATTGCCTTCGTGAAGCAAGGCTTGCACGATCTGTCCATCACACGCACCACAATCAACTGGGGCATTCCCGTTCCCGTGGAGGGCAAGCACGTTTTTTACGTGTGGTTCGACGCTCTCACTTCATATATGAGCGCGGTGCAAGGACAGGGCCTGTGGCCCGCCGATTTGCACTTGATCGGTAAAGATATTCTTCGTTTTCATGCCATTTACTGGCCGGCGTTTTTGATGGCTGCCGGCTTGCCCTTGCCCAAACAGATCTTCGCCACCGGCTGGATTCTTGTGCAAGAGAGCAAGATGAGCAAATCGCGCGGAAACGTGGTGCGGCCAACGCCTATTGCGACCGTGATGGGCAACGGCAATGAACTTGCCGGCGCGGACTCACTCCGATATTTTATGCTGCGCGAGATTCCGTTTGGGCAAGACGGGAATTTCAGCTATGATGCCCTGATCGACCGCTACAACGCGGATCTTGCGAACGGCATCGGCAATCTCGCCAGCCGAACACTCGCGATGATTCAGCAGTATTTCGGCGGCATTATTCCCGCAAGCGAAGGTAGTCGCGCAATTTCCGAAGCTGCGATCGAGACAACGGTATCTGTCATCGCCGCGTTCGATGCTTTCGATTTCACGCGCGGAATAGAAGCAGTGTTGGCGTTTGTATCTCAGATGGACAAGTTCATCGTGGAGCATGCGCCATGGAAGTTGGCGAAAGCACGCGCCCAAGATCAGTCGACCGCCGAAAAACTCGCGATGGCGCTTTACACGGCCGCTGAAAGTCTGCGCTTTGTCTGCATCTGGCTCTACCCCGTGCTACCGTTCTCGATGTCGAAGATTTGGCAACAGCTTGGGATGCAGCCTTCGCTTGACGATGTGCGAGCAGAAGCGCTTTCCTGGGGTGGCGTCACGAGCGGACAACATATACAGAAGCCGGAAGCGGTGTTTCCCCGCATCGATGCAAAGCCCGCGATTCAAAGGATGCAAGAACTCGAAGTTATCGAGAAGCAACGGCAGAATGAATTGCTGGGGAAGAAGACCGAGCCGGAAACAACGAAGGAAACCGGTCCACAACATGGCCTGATCTCGATTGACGACTTTGCGAAAGTCGATTTGCGCGTGGGCGAAGTGAAGTCAGCGGAAAACGTAAAAGGCTCAGACAAACTGCTGCACTTGAAAGTCGATATCGGAGAGCCGGAGCCGCGAACAATCGTAGCGGGAATTGCACTGGCTTACAAACCAGAACAACTAGTAGGCCGCAAGGTGGTGATCGTCGCTAACCTGGCGCCCCGGAAATTACGCAACATCACATCGCAAGGAATGATTGTCGCGGCCAGCCTGGAAGGCGGACTTCCCGTGCTGGCCGGATTTCACGAGGACATTCAGCCGGGCGCGCGCCTGAAGTAACGTACGTGGAACTCGTCGACTCACACTGCCATCTGGACGACGCGCAGTTCGATGAAGACCGCGATGCAGTAATTTTGCGGGCGCGAGAAGCGGGTCTGAAATATATGCTAACGATTGGGACCGGCGATGGGCCACCCGATCTAGCGGCTGCGGCTCGAATCGCGGAGTCAAATCCGTTCATTATTGCCTCTGTTGGCGTGCATCCCAATGACGTG
>DASREJ010000211.1:0-23522 GCA_035652115.1 Bryobacteraceae bacterium | reverse complement strand
CGACGCATCGCCCGCCGCGCCGGCGTCGGCGACATTCCCAGCTGACAAGACGACCTTTCACATCTACCTGCTGATGGGTCAGTCGAACATGGCAGGCCGCGACAACCGCAACCTTCCGCCGCCTTTGCATAATCCGCACGTGCTCGCGTTGTCCCAAGGCGAGTGGATCATGGCGCAAGAGCCGTTGCATCCGGTGGAGAAAAACAAGGTCGCAGGCGTCGGCCCCGGCATTCCCTTTGCGCTGGAGATGCTCAAGGCCGATCCGAAGGTAACCATCGGGTTGGTGCCCTGCGCGGTCGGCGGCACGCCATTGAAGCGATGGGTCAAAGGCGCCGATCTCTATGAAAAGGCGTTAAGCCGCGCAAAGATCGCAGCGCAAGCAGGTGTCATCAAAGGTGTGCTCTGGCACCAGGGGGAATCGGACACGAGCGCACAACAAGATGCCGAAACCTACGAGGCGCGCCTGGCAAAGATGTTCAAGGATTTGCGAGCAGACCTGGGCCAGCCTGATCTGCCGATTGTGGTTGGACAGTTGGGTGACTTTCTCAATGAGTCGCCTGAGAAGTATCCTTATTTCGAGACGGTGCGTGCAGCCATTAAACATATCCCTGAAGTAGTGCCACACACAGGCTACGCGGATTCCGCCGGACTAGGTCACAAGGGCGATAAGCTGCACTTTAGCGCGGAGGCGCAAAAGGAGATGGGCAAGCGTTTCGCCAAAGCCATGCAGGAACTGGAGAAGTAACCATTGCGCTTCTCCGCTAAAGCCGTTTCGCTCCCAAAACCAATGAAAGCTGCTGTTCTACTCTCGCTCCTCGCTGCTGCGTATATTTCTGCGAACGCAGAGCCGATCAATGTCTATCCGGTGCCGGTAAAGGACGGCGCGCAATCGCTCAATGGCGATTGGTCTTTCAAATACCTTGCTGGACATGAAGGAGGAGCGGATGCGGATTTTTCCAAGCCGGAGTTCGATGTCTCGGCGTGGAAGAAGATTCGCGTGCCGGGCAATTGGGAGCTGCAAGGTTTCGCCGAGCCTCACTATGACCTCGACTTGCAGGACGGGCTCGGGCTTTACCGCCGCACTTTTCGCGTGCCGGCGGATTGGCGCGGCGGGCGTCGCGTCTGCCTGAGGTTTGAAGGTGTCGCTTATGGGTTTGAAGCGTGGGTCAATGGCACGAAAGTCGGCGCGTCGGCGGCGAGCGCTTATAACCCAAGCACCTTTGACATTACGGATGCGCTCAAGCCCGACGTGAACGCCGATAACGTGCTCGCAGTGCAAGTCACGACCAAGCCATTCGCCTATGAGTTCGATGTGAACGATGATTGGTCGCTCGGCGGCATCTGCCGTGATGTGACACTCTTCTCGGTTCCGGCGACTCACGTGCAGGATGTCACCGCACGGACGACACTTGTCGCTAACGGTGCGGCGGATTTATCCCTAAGCGTAAGTCTAAGTCAGCCTGACGGCGTCATTCACGGGAAGCTGCTCTCGCCGAAGGGCGAGATCGTAAAGGAATTTGATTTTCCAAAACAAAGCGATGCTTCTTGCCAGACCATTGTCCACGTAACTAACCCGCAGCTATGGACGGCAGAAACTCCCTCGCTATATCGCTTACAACTTTCACTTTCCGATAAAGGCAGGCTTTTACAAACAATCGAACGGCCTATCGGCCTCCGCGAAATTTCAATCAAGGATAGCGTGCTGCTTCTTAACGGCCGTCCGATCAAACTGCACGGAGTTGACCATCACGACATGGATCCGGTGGATGGACGCGCCATCACCGAGAGGGAAATGCGGCGCGACCCGGAGTTGATGAAAAAAGGAAACATTAACTTCATCCGCACGTCTCACTACGCGCCAAACGAGCGCTTCATCGAACTCTGCGACGAGCTGGGCTTTTATGTCCTCGATGAAGTAGCGATTGGTAAGGGCGAGAAACATATGAGTGACCCCGCTTACCGCGACAATATGCTCGCGCGAACTGAGGCTACCATCACTCGCGATAAGAACCATGCCTCGGTCATCGTCTGGAGTATTGGCAATGAAAACCCGATTACTGACCTATTACTCGAATGTGGTAAACACGCCAGGGAACTCGATCCTACCCGCCCGATTTGTTATCCGGCGATCGGAAGTTACTTTGACAAGAACTACGAAAGCTACCCGGAGTTCGTGGACATCTTTGCGCCGCACTACCCGAACAATGCAATGCTTCGACGCTTCGCGGAAAAGCTCAAGCGTCCTGTGATCCTGACCGAGTATGCGCATGCGTGGGGATTGGCGACGGATCGCATTCAGGACCAATGGGAGATTCTGCAAAAGACGCCAACCTTTGCAGGCGGAGCCATCTGGCATTTTCAGGACCAGGGAATCTTGCACGTCGTCAAGACGCCGCATACTGACTTCAGCAAACCTCTTGGGTCTGTCTGGCTGGACAAGAATAGCTTTTACGACACTCACGACGCCGATGGCTGCGATGGGATTGTTTACTCCGATCGCACGCCGCAGAGTGATTTCTGGGAGGTGCGCAAGGTTTACTCGCCGGTGCAAATCACCGCGCACTCCATTGCTGTGAAGTCGGGCGCGCAGGAGATCACCCTCAATGTGGAAAATCGCTACGATTTCATCGCACTCACGGGCAAGGAGCTGGCGTGGTCATTGCAACGCAACGGCGCGGAGATCCAGAAAGGCGATGTCGCTCTGCGCGCCGCCGCACATGAGAGCGAAAGTGTGCGCATACCTTTGAACATTCCGACCAATGCCACAAATGACGTCCTGGCTCTCGACTTGCGCTGTGTGGATGAGCGAGGAATGCAAATTACCGAGCGCACAGTGCGGCTTGATCTTGCCGCAACGAATCGAGGCGCCTGGATGAGTAGCTTGCCGGCAGCGGGCAATCCGAAGATTACCGAGAGCAATGCCGAAGTGAAAATAGAAGACGCGAATTGGGTGCTGATAGCTTCACGTTCTACTGGCGAACTTACCATTCGCAACCGCACGGGACAGTTATTGGTCGCAGGGATTTATCCGCATCCCGGCCGCAAGCCAACCATGGCTGAGGCGCGCAGCGCGAGAACGGCCGGCACATGGACCAACTCTACACTTACAGAGTTAGTCGCGCCCGAGGTAAAGGTAACGCAGGAAGGCTCGGGCATTCGCCTTGATGTGTCGGGCACTTATCCACGTCCGAAACCGATAGAAGAAAAGAAACCGGAGAAGAAAACCGGCGATCCGCTGCTCGATCAAGAAGCCCGGAACGGCCAGCCAGAATCAACAGACAATGAGTCATTCATCGGCGGCTATCAGGCTGACGTTGCGCCGGGCGGCACCATCACGATTAGCTATGACTACGCGCCAACGAATGCCACAGGACACTTTTTGGAAGTAGGACTATCGATCGTGCTTCCGCCGGAGCTGACGGAGTTTCGCTGGATCGGTCAGGGCATCTATCCCGGCTACCCCGGCAAGGATCGGCTTAATGAGTTCGGCATCTTTCACCTCAATCGTGAAGATCTGCGCTTTCAAGGTAACCGCCGTGAGACTGAGTTAGCTTTGTTATCTACTCCGGCAGGTGCGGGCGTAGCTCTCGTCACAACCGCTGCCGCTGACATCTCGGTCGAACGCGACGGCGACAAAACACTTCTCAGTCACAACGCCGTCATCTCCGGGCTCGGCAATAAAGGTTCCTCACCCGAGACATTCATCAGCGCAGACAAGACGCCGCACATCGCCGGGAGCTTCACGCTCGTGCCATTGGACAATACATGGCCCGCGGCATTGACACGCTGGTTCGGCAAGCCATCCGCCGCGACTGAAGTATTTCATCCCTTTTACGAGAGCTATGATCAGTGAGATGCCTGGCGCATCGCTCACCATGACTCTTTTCAAAGCGATCGTCTTGCTTACTTCGTTTGCAGTTGCAGGACGTTGATGGAATACGGCGCGAACGTTCGCGTAAAGCTATTGCCGAGACCGTCGGCCTTTGAGGTAACCGGCACGATCTTTGTCGGTTCATTGATGCTATTGGTATCCTCCGGTCGTGCCGATGTGAGGACAACTGCCGTGCCCTGCGGTGCGACGTGCGCGCCTTTGACTTCGATGTGCAAGGCTTGTTCAGTGGAGGCAATGTTGACGACTTTCAGGTAGAGATTGCCGGTCTTGCTGTCGCGCGTCGCGACGTAGAACAACGATGGGAGCTCTTTTGCGGGTGGCGCGGGTTTATCCTTCGGCGCCGGCGGCTGCCACGTCTGCGTCGGGATGTTGTCGCCTTTTACCGGCACGACTTTGTCGCCGAGGTATTGGTTGAACATCTTTTGCGTGTAATAGGAAGGCGAGCCGTAGCTGTTGAGCGCGTCATAGCCGATCAGGTCTCCTGACCATTGCATGCCGCCGCGGTTGACGTTCACGAAAAGCGGCGCGTAACACTGCAAGACGACGAGGTCGGAATTGCGCTCCATGCCCGTTAGCCATGCGGCATCGCCGAGTGCGGCGTTGAGGTTTGTCGTCGGGCTGCCTTCTCGCGTGGCCCATTCGCCGACGAAGATCTTCGGGCCGTTCCGGTCGTAGTTGTCGTAATGAGCGGCGTCCTCTTCCATCTCAACGGCCTTGCGATAATAGTGCTCATCGAGCACATCAGGCGTGCGCTGTTTCACGGTGAATCTTTTTCCAAGCGAGTCCCGTCCGCCCACGGTCGAGATCAGTTGAAGCTTCGGATACTTTGCCTTGATCGCATCGTAGAACTGGACGTAGCGGCCTTCATAGCTGCCTGACTTATCGAACCCATCCTCGTTGCCGATCTCAACATAGGTCAGCTTGAAAGGATTTGGGTGACCATCTTTCGCGCGTTGCGCTCCCCACTTTGTCCGAATATCTCCAGTCACGTATTCAATCTCGTCCAGCGCTTCGTCGATATAGGGTTTTAAATCAGGGCCGGGATTCACGTGTTCGCCCCTGAGCGAATAGCCGGCATAGACCGCGAGCACCGGCTCCATCTTTAAGTCTTCGCACCATTCCAGGAACTCCAGCAGGCCCATGCCATCGGAGGAACGATAATGCCAGCAGCCGGGATGTCCCGGGCGCTGCGCAAGATCGCCTAGAGTTTCCTTCCACTTGAAATGAGTATCGATGTGGTCACCTTCCACATAGTTGCCGCCGGGAAGCCGCAGGAAATTCGGCTGCATCTCGCCGAGAAGCTGCATCAGGTCGATGCGGTTACCGTTTGGGCGATTGTTAAAGGTCGGCGGAAAAAGCGAAACGAGATTGAACCAAAAGGTGCCGGTATCAGTCGTTGAAATAACAAAGCGGTTATTCGTCGAAGGCTTAGCATCACCTCTGGTTGTCAGAGTGACGTTGTAGCGCTGCCATTCGTGTGTGAGCTTTGGAACTTGTGCCTTGGCGAACACTGTCGCGCCGTCGTTGCTTTCGATGCTGACAGTCAGGGCTCCGGCGGACGTGCTGTCGGTCTTTGCAAAAAAGGAGGCGCGATAAGTAGTCTGCGGCTTCACCGGGATGCCCCAGTAACCGTCATTGGCAATACCTCCGCCGCCTTGCGCGTCGAGTTTCAGACAGACTGTCAGCGCGGAGTTGATTTGCTGGCTTTCATCCAGCGCGATGCTGGCGTTGCTTTGCGCACGTTGAACCACAGACCAATGCGCAGGCGCTTTCGGATCGTCTTTGAAGATACGGTTCTGGATTAACTCCGCGTAAATACCGCCGTCGTAGGAGTGGTTAATCTCCTCGGTCATCAAGCCGAAAAACTTCGGGCTGACATCATGAGTCGGTTTGTCGGCATCAATCGTAAGCACTGGCTCAGCCGCACACGTGGCGGCGGCAATCAATGCCGGAGCTGCAAATGTCAACAGACGACGACATAGAGTGCTTTGAGGGGAGGCGAATTTCATGGCGAAAGCACTAAGTTCCGCGAATGCCTGCGTCGAGCGGAAAAAAGGCGCTTCAGTAGGTTATCGCTTTTCCTGATACGGTTTAGGCCGTAACTTTACGTCCGGTAATCTCAACCGGAAATCGGTATTGTCTCTCCGGCTCACTGTGTTATTTTCCGAGCGCTCAGTTTCCCCCGGGCAATGTCTCTCTCCAAATTCAAAAACCGAAGGTTCAAACCAAAGCGACGCCAGATTCTGCTCGTGCAATCGTGGTGGGAAGATCGCGTTTTCAAAGGCGTGGCGAGTTATGCGGTGGAGCATGACTGGGTGCTCGACTGCCGGATGCGCTGGAGCCGCGAATTGCCGAAAACGTGGCACGGCGACGGGATCATCGCCTACACGGGCATCGCCACACCGCAGCAGCATTTGATCGATTTTGTGAAGGCGCAGCGCGTGCCGGTGGTGGAGACGCAAACGCCGCGCATCGCGGGAAGCGGAGCGGTCGTGGTGCCGCACGAACGGATTGGTGCGCTCGCGGCGGAGCATTTGCTCTCGCTCGATTTTCAGCACATCGGGTTTGTGACTTTTGCCGAGAATGTCTTCGAGGCGATACGGCGGGAAGGCGCGAGGAAAGCCGTGACTGGCGCGGGCGCAACATTTCACGCGCTGGATTTCGCGAAGTTCGAAAAGCAATTGCCCTCGCTGCCGAAACCGCTCGGCCTGATCGCGCTCAATGACATCAATGCGCTCGGCGTGATTTTAGCCTGCACGGCAGCAAAGTTCAGTATCCCGGAGGAAATCGCAGTGATCGGCGCGGATGATACCGAGATTTTCTGCGATCTCGCGCCAGTGCCGATCTCAAGCGTGAACTGCGATTATGAGGAACAAGGCCGGCAGGCCGCCGCGCTGCTCGACGCGATGATGGATGGAAAATCGCCACCAGCGGAGCCGATCGTGATTGAGCCTCACGGCGTCACTGTGCGGCGCTCCACTGACACGGTGGCGATTCCAGACAAGGACAGCGCACGATTTCTGCGGTATCTCCGCGACAATTTCCGTGAGTTGATGAATCTCGAGCAAGCTGCGCAGGATCTCGGCGTCTCGATGCGGCGCGTGCAGGATAATTTCCGCCGTTACCTGAAGCACACTGTCATCCAGGAGTTGACGCGACTGCGGGTCGAACACGCAAAAAAGCTGTTGCAGGATGACCCCGATCTCAAAGTGGAAGCGGTCGGGATGGATAGCGGCTTTGCGAATCGTTTTCATTTCATGAAAGCCTTTGTGCGCGTGACCAGACAGACGCCGGGGCAATATCGCAAATCGCTGAGGAACGCGGAAGCCGCGAAGTAAGCTGTCGCGCTGGCATGCCACCTCTCTGCACGACGAGGCAACTGAGAATTACTGGTAAAAGATTCGGCCTATACTTTTCAGCACTACTGCTCATCGGTGTTGCCTCGGGTTCCGCCCAACAGTCTTACCAGAGCTATAACATTTCGCCACTGCCGCCTCACTCGAGCGGGATGAACAAAGATGAAAAGCAGTGCAGTGTTCGATAGGTCAAACAACACCAGATGCGACAAGCTCGCACTGGACGCGATGCTTGCAGGTGCACGGCGGAATGTTGAGCGGGCGCATTAATCAATAGCGCAAAGGCTGGCTGCTCTCGAAGGGCGATTTTTGCACGTCTTGCGTTCGATCTGCGAATTGATCGAACGGCTCTTTGTTTTCGCGAAACCACACATAAATTGCAAAAAACGGCACCTAATAAGACGTGCTGTCAACTGATACAGAGGTAAGTTTGTTTGTATTTACTAGGTAATTCAGCCCCCGATGAATGCACCATACAAAACAAACAATGCGCAGTTAAGCGCAAATAATGCGGCTGCACGGAAGTGCTACACACGGCAGCAAGGCGATGGCTTTACGCTAGTCGAGCTCCTCGTTGTCATTGGGATCATGGTTATGATGATGGCGCTGCTCGCGCCGGCTTTTAACACGATCCGCGGCGGCAGTGACATTCGCAAATCAGCCTATGACATTGCAGGCATCCTCGAGCAGGCGCGCACCTATGCACTGGCGAATAACACCTACACGTGGGTCGGCTTTTACGAAGAGGACGGCTCGAAACTCTCCACCAACCCTGCGACTTCAGGCATCGGTCGCGTGATTGTTTTCGCCGTCGCGTCAAAAGACGGCACGCGATACAGCGACTCGGCGGTGGACACCACAAATCCGCCGGCGTTTGGAACGGAATCTCCGACAGCCTCACCGCAACGAAATCAAGTTCAGCTCATCCCGCTCATCAAACTGATGAGGTTGGACAATACGCACATGGCAGCGCTGAACAGCGGAACCAATAGCGGCAACATCCCGGCACGTCCGGGAGCCCCAACGAAATTCGGAACCGCGACTGTGTCGTATCAAATGGGTGATGCAGTGGGACAGTCACCGGACAATGACGGCAGTAACTCAACGAATTTTGCAAAGCACATTATCTATAATGGCTCAAATCCCAGCTTGGTAAAAAATCCAACTGCCTTTCAATACCCGCTAGCTAGCTACGGACAGACAACGACCGCCCAATATAAGTTCGCTAAGATCATCGAGTTCAACCCGCAAGGCGAAGCGAGCAAGATTTGCGAGAACGTTTACAGCGGACCAGGACCTCAGGACGCCATGGAGATTGCAATCCAGCCCGCACACGGCACCGCGATCGACGCACATTACACAGGAAACAAGGCAGCAGCGGCTATCCAGATCGAGGGGCTTACAGGCCGGGTTCGAATTTACCGCTAAATGAACAACAAAATGAAAATGTCACATATCAACAAACAAGGTTTCTCCCTCGTGGAGATCACTCTGGCTTTAAGTATCGCAGCCTTTTCGCTCACGGCGATCTTTGGTTTGCTGCCGGTAGGCCTGAATAACAACCAGTCATCCATCCAGCAGACCGTCGCGGTGAATCTCGCATCCGGTATTGAGGCCGATGTTCGACAAGCCCCAGCCGACTCGAGCGCAAGTTCATCCACTGCTACGAAAAGCAGCACCTATAATGTGGCGATTCCGACAAATACTGCGGGAACAACCACCACTACTCTTTACCTCAATGATGGCGGCACGGCGACGACTTCACCGAATGGGTCGTCGCGTTACAAAGCGGTTGTTACCTTGAATCCGCCCCCCTCGGGAATGCCCAAAGCCGCCACGCGCGGAAGCATCACCGTGAGCTGGCCCGCAACCGCACCGAATCCGCTTGGCTCGGTGATTACATTTTTGGCCCTGGATCGGAATTGAGATGAAAACAGTGCACTACAGCTCACGGCGCGCATTTACACTGGTAGAGCTGCTAGTCTCAATGGCGGTGCTCGTCATCATCGTCCTGCTCATCAGTCAACTGACGAATAGCGCATCGATCACCATCGGAAGCAGTGGCAAGCATATGGATGCGGATACCGAGGCGAGAATTATTTTTAATCGCATGGCCGTGGAGTTTGCGAGGATGCTCAAGCGCCCGGATCTCGATTACTCCGCCTTTAAGCAACCATCAGGCAGGCAGCCGGCGCAGTATGGAGGCGCGACGATCGCTGCCAATACGCAATCCGGCAATGACCAGCTCGCCTTCTATTCCGATACAATCGGCTATGGGTCTGCTTCGCTGAAAGGAGACTCAAAGGCGCCGCTCTCGCTGATCGCTTATCAAGTGGGCTATGACCTTACTAATGATCCAAACAGTAAGACCCCCGTTCTCCGCCGGATGGGCAAAGGCCTCGGGTGGGAGCCGGATAACAGCAAAACATATGGCTCTGTCGCCTACCTGCCGATTACTCTCAATGCGATGGTAAGTCAATTAGCGCCGAACTACGCGCTTTTTGATAATACCAATCCGGATTACAAGACTGCAGGATCGCAAGTATTCCGGATGGAATATACCTATCTCTTAAAATCGAATACCACGGACCCCTCTGGCAAAACCTTTGCGGGAAAGCTATCCCCGATTCCATACTGGGACTCTAGTATGGCTACGGGAGCTTCGGTGCATACCTCTGCGAATGGCTTCAGGGATATCGCAGCTATTGTTGTAGCCATTGCGGTGATGGATAGCACCAGCCGCGTGATCGTTAACGACTACTCAAAGCTATCTGGTCTCCAGGCTACCTCCATTTTTCCAGACGCGAAGGATGCGTCGAATGATGGAGCTTACAAAGGCGAGATTGTAGCCGCGTGGAATGCCGTCGTAAATGACCCGAACTTTGCAACAAACGCCAATATCCCGCACACTGCGGCACAAGCGGTTCGTGTTTACCAACGCTACTTCTACCTCAACACGCAGCAACTCTGAGAAAGGACGTCTATGAAAAGGCCCGCGGGTATTTATTTAAGAAACAAGGCTGGCAAAAACGGCGCGGCTCTCGTCATCGTTCTCGCATTCGTTGTTCTTTTGACAGCCCTTGTAGTCGCCTTCTTTTCACGCGCCGTGACGGAGCGTCAGGTCTCGAACAGCAGCGCCGCTGGAGCCAAGGCCGACATGTTAGCTCGCAGTGCAGCGGATTTGGTAATCGCAGATTTAAAGCAGGAAATCGTGAGAGGTTCCGGCAGCTCATCGCCAGCCACCGGTGTGGTAATCTATACCGCCACTTCAAACCTTACCATGGTGCCGCAACGGGATACAGCAGTCGCAGCACTCAGTGGCAGCAGCGCCATTCCGAATCTTGTCCGCGTGAGTGCCACAGTAGCACCGCCATCTCCAGCGGTGACCACTGGAACGGCGTCCAACGTGAACATCATGCAGGCTTCCTCAAATGGACGGAGTATGTCGCCAGCTAAGTGGAACAGCCACTATTTCATCCCGAGGGCTTCGACCTCTACTACAATCGACAGCACTCCCATCGGCTCTGCAACCAGCGCTGGTGTATTGCCCTCCTGGGTGCTTGTGACCAACCAAGGACCTGCCGTTCTGACTACTCCAACTAATTCGGTGATAGGCCGCTACGCGTATGCGATCTACGACGAAGGGGGGCTTTTGGATATCAATGTAGCTGGCTATCCCTCCTCCACGGGAACAGCGCAAGCAGCATACAAAAGCAGCCTTGCGTATGCCGATCTGCAAGCGCTCCCGTATCCAATCCCGAATCCAGGCGGCGGCGCCACTTATCAGGTTGATAACATTGTTGGCTGGCGTAATTATGCGACAATCCAGCCTTCCGGCCAATCTCTCAACGGAAACTACGACTTCCATAATCTGCCTTTGACCGGCACTAACTACTACAACTATCTAATGAGTAACAAAACGGGCTTTCTCTCCGTTACCGGTTCAACTTACGGAAACCCGCCACGCACCGACCAGTTATTCACAAGCCGTCAGGATTTACTCCGTTTCCGTCGATCCACTGCCTTTACCCAAAACGCGCTGCAATATCTCACCCATTTCAGCCGGGATCTCAATCAGCCTTCGTTGGTGCCGGAACACATTCAAAATGCGGGTGCGCCAACAGTGGTTGTTCAGAATAATGGCGGCAATGATGCAGGTCCTACTGCCGCCGGACAACAGGGAGGAGACGATCTTATTAACCCATCTTTTTTGAGTGTTCGAGTAACGGCTGCATTCGATCGTAATGATAGAGATCCGGCGGATCCAAATGGTAGCGGCTATATCAAAGCACTAATCGGCGAGCCGCTTGTGAAAACCCGCTTTGCATTGAATCGACTTGCATGGCTTACTTTCAAAGGCCCAATCGCCTCTGATCCGGCTGGTGGGCAAGGTTTAGGAACACTGAGCGCCGACCCGGATCTCCAGCCCGTGATTGCGAGTTTACGACAGCGCGGATTGTCTGACGATTTTCTCCGAAGAGGCGGGCCAACAAACATCCAAAAATACTTTGGCTTAAAATGGAACGATCCGTCTGATCCCAATGCCTGGCTTTACGCAGACAGCAGTATTAAGACACTTAGCCAGGTAGCGAGTGCAAATCGTGACGCGAATTTCGTAGAACTGCTCAAAGCCGCTATTAAGGTTGGGTCTATTGCGAAGCCTTCAACAATCCAAAAGCCAACTGGCAATCCGCTGGATCCGCTGGATTGGCAATCGCGACAAGATTACTCAGTGGATAGGGCAATCCTGCAAATTGCGGCTAATATCATTGATCAGTCTGACGTAGACGGGTATCCAACACGGATCTTGTTTCAAGGTGATCCAAAGAACAAGGAGATCGCTGGCATTGAGAACCTTCCTTATCTTTACCGCATGCGCGACGGAGTGCTAAAACTGCGGAATCCCAATCCACTGCCTCCCCCTGACCCATTCGGAGATGCCGCGAATGGCACGCCTGTTTTCGGAACTCTGAAGGATACAGGTGTCGCGGCCTTGATGTTAATGCCCGAGATTTGGAACCCACATAGCCAGACCAGCTCGCTCGGAACCCCGCGTCCTCAAGACTTCAGGGTTATCCTAGATAGTGCTGATCCCGATGCGATCGTAGCTGGCGGGCCGGGAAGTGCATCCACGTATAATACGATCAAAGTATCCAGTTGGAAAAACACCGCCCAAATTCATAGTTATACTCTTAACAGACCACCACCATTCACGAGAGGTCCCGATGGGACAGGCGCATCTTTTACCGGGGGGTTTGCTGGTAATCCACGGCAATTTTCTGATGCGAATAGTGTTCTGACGTTCTCAGTTCCAGACGCTAATGTTTTTCGTGAGCCGACGCTCCTGTTTAAACCCGGTAAGCCCGCTGGGAGTGTCCTGGCAATTGACTTCACAGGAATTCAACAACATGAGTCTTCATTTTATGCGGATCTTTCTCCATTTCTAGGGAGTAACGGTCTTAGGAGCATCGACACCAATCCGGCCCGTGAACCGACAACCCCCCCGTCAATCCAGGAATATATTGGTTTTTGTCTAGGCGTGCTACCGCTTCGGTGGACTGGGCCTAGCAACGCGATCATTACGGCAAAATGGGCCGAATTGAATAGCCCTTCTCCTGCCGCATTTTTCACATACCGCATCCAATTTAAAGACGCGAACGGCGGATGGCAGGATTACGACAAGAAATATACGGACTTCCCGGGAGGAGACCAACTTGAGATTCCATATAGCGGCGTTAGTAGCCCTTCGGGGTGGCCTTCTTCAGGTGGGCTCGTCCAGCCATATGCCTATTATCAAGGTTACACTGATCCCAGGAGTTCGCGTTTCGGTTCGGTGAGGGGTTCGTGGAAAAAGATCGGTGGATATGGCGAATCCGGATCCAGTTCTTCCGATTGGCTGGATGCCACCAATAGTTACCTCGTCTCAGAGAGGCCTGACATGAACGCTGGCTTTTCTCCAAACTGGGATCCAGCGGGCTTGCCGGCTTGGGAAGGTTTCAAGGCGGCAGGGTGGATGAACAGTGCGTCCTTCCGACGCGGCATGTTCTCCCAGAATCTCGTGTCGCTCAACGGCACTGCTGTGACCGATGATGGAAAGAAATATGCGGGCGACAGCGCCACCAATGCAGGAGGAGGAGAATATTACGCCGATGCTGACATGGTAGTAAGGCGTGCGATGGGTGGCTATGTCGCACCGGGTTCCGGAGTTTCAGCATCAACAACGGTAGGTTTGCCAATGGTTAAAACTCTTGGAACCGGCGCATCAGCTACTCAAAAAGATAGTCGCCCTATCGTTCTCAACCGACCTTTCCAATCGGTTGCCGAGCTGGGATACGTGTTCTCAGGCACCCCTTGGAAGAATCTGGATTTCTTTGCACCCGAAAGCGGCTTTGCAGGTTTGCTCGATGTTTTTTGTCTCACCGAGACGGCTAATACGGGGGGACTGATGGCAGGCAGGGTGAACTTGAACACACGACAGGCTCCGGTGCTGCAAGCAATTCTGGCAGGCGCATACAAAGACGAGTTTAGTTTAGGTTCCTCTCTTACAACTACTCTTTCCGGCACATTAGCGCAAACGCTCGTTAGCAGAACCACGAGCACAATGTCCGGCAAAGGTCCGTTGATGAACGTCAGTGAACTGGTCGGAAGATATGTAAACTCTAGCGGCTCGCCTATCAACGGGGACGCCTCTTATGATGGGTTCTCCAAAGATTTGTCCAACATCGTTGGCACGGCAGGGAGTAATCCCGATGTGAACATGAATAACATTGAACGTTTTCGAGAAGCAGTCGTGCGTCCTTTAGCAGCCAGTGGCCAGACGCGTGTGTGGAATCTCATGATTGATGTAGTCTCTCAAGCCGGCCGATATCCGCAAGGTGCGACCACACTCGACAAGTTTGTTGTGGAGGGCGAACAGCGATATTGGGTGCATGTAGCAATCGATCGCTTCACCGGCACGATCATCGATAGACAAATCGAAATTGTAAAAGAATGAAAACGCTCGCTTTTGCTTCATTGTTTCTCTGCGGCTTCATGCATTTAGTGTATTCGCAAAGCTCCGGCGCCGCAGCGACGCCACCGCCCTTGCCTCCTGGGCCACTGCTGAATCCTGCTCCGGGTTACTCGCAGTGGACTGTGATAATTCAACAACGCTCTGGCGCTCCAACAGCCACCCGGCCCGAAGATAAAGAAGCGAAAAAAATCCCTCAAAAACTCATTACAGTAACAAAAACAGGAAATGTGCGTAAGGAAGATGAAACCGATGAAACTGGCACAAAGTCCCAAAGTTGGACATTAGGAGAATACACCGTTACCTTCCGGCAGGGATCGAGGATACCTACAGTCGCCATCGGCAGCGCGGCCAAATCGGATTCCGCCAAGACGGATTTCCCAGGCTTTGAGTGGATTTCCGCCAAAAATTATACGAGAATTGAAAAGGTGCTTGGGCGGGACTGCATTATTTTCCGTGGCCAATCTGGCGGCACGGCGGATCAACCCTCGTATGCTGCAGTGGCAAGCGTGGACGCTGAGACCAAATTGCCCGTCTCCTTAGTCGTTGGTGAAGAAACTAGAATCTATCAGTTCGCCCAGGCACCACAGGCAATGCTAGTCCCCCCGGCAAATGTCCAGGAATCGATTAAATCATGGCAAAGTCATATTCAGGAAGCAGCACGTTCACGACCTCGGCCTTACTAACGGCAGCATCCAAGCACGAAAAACAGCACATAAACAGCCTAAAACCTCACCTTGCACGAATTGATTGGAGTGAGAATAAGGCTGATACTATCATCGAATATGTTCGCTACCTTCCCCCGAACCACGCCTCCCCGACGTAGCCTTCACTGCGGCTTCACATTGATCGAGTTGCTCGTCGTGGTAGCCATCATTGCGGTGTTGGCTGGTCTTCTCATGCCCGCAATGGCTTCGGTCAGGGCGAAGGCGAACCAGACCAAGTGCGTGCATCAACTCAAGCAGTGGGCGCAAGCTATTACTCTTTTTGCAGCGGACAACCAGCAGAAGGTCGAATGGGACAGCGCGTTTTCGGTTAGCAATGCGAACCCAGGGCCTTATCAGAACTATTTTACGGGCGCTGACATGCAGTTAAAGATGCGGCTTTGTCCTGCAGTTTCATGGAGTGGTTCTGGAAATCCACCAGTTTGCTATGAATTCATCCGGCCTAATGAATATAGTTCGTCAGCAAAACAAGAGTATCCCGTGCCAGGCGCATATCGCTTGGATCATGTGTCGATGCCGAGCCAGGTGCTCGTAATGCTTGATGCCACGAGTCCGAATAACCATCAGCACATCGGCGCGAGTGGCGATAGCTTTGATGATGCCGTTATGCCCATCTGCGTAACACCTACTACTAAACCGATCCGCCATAATGGCGGAGTGAATGCTTTATTCGCCGATTTTCACGCCGAGTATGTCGCGTGGGCAAAGCTTGATCCCAATACCTCGGAAGGCAAGATCACATCCGGATCATTCACAGACGGCAATAACGCGCCGATCCGCGATTACCGCACACTTTGGACAACGCTGGATGCACACTAATCGCAAATTAGCGACTTCTGAGTTAAAGCTACTCAATTTACTGACACGCAACTAAATGATGAATATAGGGCTTATCGGCGCCGGCGGCATTGGTGCTTATCACTTACGAGCAATCGACAAGCATTCGGTTGTGACCGGTGAGGCGCGGCTTGTAGCTGTTGCGGATCCGAGCGTCGAGCGACTCGCTGCAAGCAAAGCGGAACTTGCTGCACGCGGAGTGCGCTGGCATCTGGATTATCGCGAGATGCTCGACCGTGAGGATCTCGATGCGGTGGTGATCGCGACACCTATTCCGTTTCATTTTGAAATGGCCAAGGCCTGCATTGAGCGCGGGCTTTTTGTGCAGCTGGAAAAACCGCCTGTGCCGCTGATAGGACAGTTGGAAGAACTCATCGCAGCCGACGCGAACGGCAGAGTCAGCGTCGGCTTTCAAATGATCAGCGCGCAATGCACGCAAGTGCTCAAGCAGAGCATCATTGATGGCAAACTAGGTCAGGTGCAGGAAATTCGCGCGGGCGCCTGCTGGCCGCGCTTTGATAGCTACTACTCGCGCGCGAGCTGGGCCGGGCGCATGGTGCTGGGCGACGCGCCGGTCTTTGACGGCCCAGCGACGAATGGTCTTGCGCACATTATCCATGACGTCATGTATCTTGCCGCCGGGGAGCGCGACGGCTTCGACACACCTATCGAGATGGAAGGCGAAATCTATCGTGCACGACCTATGGAGAGCTATGACACAGCTTGTATGCG
Organism: Bryobacteraceae bacterium; assembly: GCA_035652115.1. Classification (GTDB taxonomy): domain Bacteria; phylum Acidobacteriota; class Terriglobia; order Bryobacterales; family Bryobacteraceae; genus Bog-105. Next base: position 6,971 of record DASREJ010000211.1, on the reverse strand, counting down.
CGGACGGTTTGGATCGGGTATAGCCTTTAGCATTGCGGTAACCCACGCGACGCAAGTCGAGTTGCCATTCCGCATCGAAGTTCACGGCACAAAAGGCTGGGCTCGTTTGTCCGAAGATGGAGCGATCCTGGAGAGCAACGTCGGCGTATCATGTAATCACCCACAGACTACTCAGCAGCTTCTCGATATCAACTACGCTCATTTTATGGACGTAGCTTGCGCACGACGCGAGCGCTTTTCCACGGCTCTGCCGGATACGCGCGGCTATGTCAACGCGACCAATGCGATGCTAGCCTCATCTGGCTGCATTCACGAAATCGGAAGCAGCTTCATTGGCCGCTATACGCAGGGCGATGAGAAAGGCTATAACCTCACCGACGCTCGTAGTGCTGTGAAAGAGACGCTAAAAAGCGGCCGTATGTTTTCGGAGCAAGGATATAGTTGGGCCACTGCGAAGCCGGCGAAAATCACGCTTCCGCTGGATTCCGAAGCAACATCCGGCATTTTTTTTCGCACGGCTGCCATTCCGCCCGGAATCAGAGTGAAACTCCAAAAGGTAGCTGCCTGATTGCAGCCAACCAGCACCAAACCTATGCGTAATGAATCGCCCGCAACCACGGGCAGCTTCACTCTGCCGGGAGAAGCCGGCTACGAGAAACTCACCCTTGAACTCGCGAAGAAATGGGGCGCGGACACTATTCGCGATAGCGACGGCACGCAACTCTCGCCGGAGATTATAAAAAGCGGTTACGACATTTATTCGACCATCTGTCTTGTGCGTTCGGTGCAGCCGTGGGCACGAAAGAACCTCGATAAGCTTCAGCAGAACTACCTGATGAGCTTCCCGGTGGTAGCCGAGCGGAGCACAGTTGCAATTGAGCTACTAAAAGGATACTTCCGCGAGCAGTTCCTGGTGAACTTCAAGGACGATCCGAAAAAGTGGTGGCAGGTATTCGATCGCACCATGGGTGAAGAGGTCTCGAAGAAGCAGTGGGACTTTAATGTGACGAAAGGCACCGTAATGGTTCGCAACGCAGTCCCTGCTCACAAATACACAGTGAATTTCCTTGCCTTTCGCGTTTGGGAGGAAATCTCGATGTATAACCACATCACGAATAACTGGGGAGATCGCGAGCATCTCGCGGCGGTCGATCCGATACATCCGGAGACACAGAAGGTGCTGCTGAATTACCTAAAAAAATGGCTCGATGAGCACCCTGACACAACCGTCGTGCGCTTCACGTCGATGTTCTATAATTTCACATGGTTTTGGGGCGACGATCTTAACCTGCGCTATATCTACTCCGACTGGGGCGACTATGAGATGTGCGTCAGTCCGCGCGCGCTGAAGCTCTTTGAAAAAGAATACAACTATAAGCTGATGTCGGAGGACTTTGTTAACGGCGGTCTATATAACTCCACGCACAACGCTCCTTCACGTAGATATCGTGACTGGATGGAATTCATTCATAACTTTGTCGTCGATTTCGGCCGAAAGTGCGTCGAAATGGTGCAGGCGCGCAGAAAGAAGGCTTTTGTCTTTTACGATGATCACTGGATCGGCGTGGAACCTTACGGGCCACGCTTTGCGGACTTTGGCTTTGACGGTTTGATTAAGTGTGTCTTCAACGCTTTCGAAGTTCGCAAGTGCGCGCACGCAAAAGGCGTCAAGACTCACGAGTTGCGACTGCACCCATATTTGTTTCCAACCGGACTAAAAGGTGAGCCCACCTTTCAAAAAGGCGGGGGCGGCAATCCTACTTTGGATGCGAAGAACTTCTGGATTGATGCACGTCGCGGCATCATCCGCGCGCCGATTGATCGCATAGGTCTTGGCGGATACCTATCGCTAGTTGAACCGTGGCCTGATTTTCAGGACTACGTAGCTCTACTTACCGAGGAGTTTCGTTTGCTAAAGTCGTTTCATCAAAATGACAAGGCCTATACTGCTTCTTTTAAAGTAGCCGTGCTGACAGCGTGGGGCCGTCTGCGTTCATGGATTGCATCTGGCCATTTCGTCCATGGCCTTGCTTACAATGAGCTAATCGAATCGCTGGCCGGACTGCCACTCGACATAGAGTTTATTAGCTTTGATGACTTACTAGGAAAAGGCGTGCCGAAGGACGTTAAAGTCGTTGTCAACTGTGGTCGTGAAGGCAGTGCGTGGAGCGGCGGACATTACTGGCGCGAACCGCTTATCAGCGAAATTCTCACGCAATGGGTTCAGCGCGGCGGTGGGTTTATCGGAATCGCTGAACCCTCTGCTGTTCCCGAACCCGGGCAATTATTCAAGCTATCGCATGTGCTGGGCGTCGATCGAGATCGCGGAGAGCGGATCGCAAATGGCAAATACAAGCATACCATTTCAAAGGAGCCTCATTTCATTACTGAGGACTTTGCAGGCGAGCTCGACTTAGGCCGGGAAGTAGACGGCATTTATACGCTCGGCCCGGAGACGACAGTGCTCGCCGAGAAAAACGATTCGCCGAGGCTGACTACTCACACGTTTGGAAAAGGCCGCGCCGTTTACATGTCAGGCTTCAGGTTTGCGCCGCAAAACACACGGTTAATTCATCGCGCCATCCATTGGGCGGCTAATCGCGAAGCAGAGTTCCAAAAGTCGAACTGCACGAATATTCGCACCGAGTGCGCTTACTTTCCGAAAAAGAAAAAGCTCGTCGTCATCAACAACAGCGACCTGGCACAAAAGACGAGCGTATGGGATGCACAGGGGAATGCCCACGCGGTAAAGCTCAAACCTCACGGAATAGCTGTGCTCGACGTCTGATTTCGAGCGCAATTGCCGGTTTTAAAGGCAAAAGAGCACAATTCCCTCGGGAAAGCACACGTCTGGTTATTCGCGGCGGCGCAATAAATTGAGCAGAATACATCAAAATCCGTTCATTCCCATGCCTTCCCCCGGTGGAGCTAAAACGTGTTTTGCCCCTGGCAAAACCACCTCATCGCACATTACGCGCCTTTGGTTGGGGATAGCTTTGTTTATGGCGAGTTTTGTTGTGCTCACACATTTCAGTTTCGCCAATATCCCCGGCGGCGGCACTGGCAACGGCGCAAATGTTACCCTCACTGGCACGGCGAGCAACAGCACCACCTGCACGATGAGTAATGGCATCGTCTCAATCACGATGACGAAAGCCAGCGCGCAGATCACCACGATCAATTATACCTTTAACAATACCGGAACCAGCCAGACCTTGAACCTTCTCTCGGGAAATTCCCAAGGCGGCAAACTGTATTGGGAGGAAAGCAACAATCAGGGGCTGTCCTTCACCTACTCGGTAGTGGCCGATCCCGCGTCCAATGGCGGCAATTACGCGGAGGTGGCGCTTTATTCCAACACGATCGCGGATATGCCGTTTGAGGTTCATTTCTCCATGTTGCGAGGATCGACCGGCTTCTATGTCACTGCCATGTGGCTGCATGACAGCTCCAAGGGCGCTTCCGGTCTAGGCGAGTGCCGCGATAACATCTATGCCGGTTCCATCTTTAACTGGATGAGTGTGGACGCTGCGCGGAACAAGCTGATGCCAGTAACCGGCAGCCCCACCGCCGTCGGTGTGTCGGGTGCGCCCGCGGAAGTGTCGCTATGGACCAGCGGCATTTACCAAGGCCAATATGAAGACAAATATAAATTTGGCGGAGACTTCGGCGTGCAGCGTGCCTGGGGCTGGAGCAGCGTCGGCAGCAGTGGAAAAAATGTAGGTCTCTGGAATATCTCGGCCAGCGCCGAATACTACAACGGCGGCCCGATGAAGCGCGAACTCATGTGCCACATGGGAACGACGATTCTCAACATGATCAATGGCGGTCACTATGGCAGTCTCAATCAGGATACGGATGTGGCTGCGGGCGAAGTTTGGAATAAAGTCTGCGGCCCATATTTCATCTACTGCAACAACGTCTCCAGCAGCATCACCGACATGACCCAGGCGTCGAGCACGCTTTACGCGGATGCAGTGGCTCAGGTCGCTGCAGAGCAAACCGCATGGCCGTATTCCTGGTTCGTAAATCAGTATTATAGCGCCGCGAGCAATCGCGGCATGGTCACTGGAAAAATCGTCATCAATGATATCTACAACCCCAATGCTTCCGCCGCGAACCTATGGGTAGGTGTCATCCAGCAGCCGGCGACTTCCAATGGAATCTACGATTTTCAGCTTTGGATCAAGCCTTATCAGTTCTGGGCTAAGACGGATGCGAATGGCAATTTTTCCATTCCCAATGTGATCGCAGGCACCAACTATACTTTATACGCCTTTGGTCCGGGCGCAGCGGGGACATTTCAATCGCAACCGCAGAACGGCGGTAACACGCCGAACCTGGAGGACCTTCCCGCATCACCATTCAGCGTAACGGTTACCGGCGGAACCACGACGGCGCTCGGCAACGTGACTTGGACACCTACACGCATTGGGCCCACGGTCTTTGAAATCGGTTATCCTGACCGCACTGCAGCCAAGTTTCGGCACGGGGATGATTACTGGGTCGGTGACATCGGGCCAAGTCCTACCTTACCCAGTCCGGTTTGGAACAAGCATCTGGAATATCCAAATGATTTTCCCAGCGGGCCGAAATACGTGGTGGGCACGAGCCGATGGAGCACGGATTGGAATTACGTTCAACCAGCAGTCAAGAGTAGCACCGGGGCTTTTGGTGGCTCTACTTCGACAATTACTTTTAACCTTCCTGCCGCACTCACTGGCACAGCTTCACTTTACGTTGCACTTTCGTCGGATTATCAGGGACCGCTCCGTATCGTGGTCAATAACACCGATGTCGCAGGCAGCACCGGATATTTTCCGAACTACAGCAGTTCGTCCTATGGCAGTGACGTGACTATCAGGGAAGGCAATCACGGAATTTTTTCCGACGCGCGCACGACTTTTAATGCCAATCTATTACACTCCGGCTCAAATACCATTTCCATCATCATGCGCAAGGGAGATACGAATTTCGGGGATGGTTGGATGAACCATGCCATGTATGATTACGTCCGCCTCGAAGCTCCCAATTATATTCCTCCAGCGCCAGCTAGCGTTACCGCTTTCGCGGGAAATAACTCTGTCCTGCTTAGCTGGCCGGCGGTGCCCGGCGCGACCAATTATAACGTCCTGCGCTCAACAACCAGCGGCAGTAACTACACAGCACTTCCAGTCAGTATTACTGGTCCGGTTTGTGGCAGCGGACTGAACAATGCGACTTACTCCGATACTACCGCTATTAATGGGACCACTTATTACTACGTGATTAAAGCGGCAAATCCGGTCGGCAGTAGCTCAAGCTCTTCTCAGAGCGCGGGAGCGACTCCATCGGCGAGTGGTGCAACTTCGGTTCCGTCAACTCCGAGTGGAGTAGTCACCACGGCTACCAACGGTGCCGTGACGCTTAGCTGGAATGCAGTGACCGGAGCCAATTACTACACCGTTTATCGATCCACATTAGTAAGCAATGGAGCGGGCGCATATAATACCTTAAGCACCATCCCATTGACCAATAATGTCACCGGAACCACCTACACGGATAGTTCTCCGACCCCCGACACAATCCACTCCTACAGCGTTGTCGCAGCCAATGCCATTGGCACCAGCGGAACTTCCGCTGCCGTTATGATCAAACCGACTGAAACTGCTCCGACAACAGCTCCTGTCGTCAGCACGACACCGGGAACGCAGCGGATCACACTGAACTGGACAGGGGTGCCTGGCGCAGATGGCTACATTATCCAGAGCGCGACAACATCAGGCGGGCCTTATACTTATTTGACTTCCCAAACACAGCTCACCTATACGGATTCCAGTCTAGCCGACGATACCACTTACTATTACGTGGTGACTGCCGTGAACTCAGGCGGCAGCAGCATTTCCGATGAAGTCAGTGCTACAACTGCCCCCGCAGCTCCGACAGGCCTTTCATCGATAGCTGGCAACACGCAAGTGACCCTGAAGTGGACGGTTTCCGCGGATGCGACGGGTTATGTGATTAAACGCGGCACTGCTTCCGGTGGTTCCTACTCGAGCATCGGCACCAGCGCCGGGCCGTCGTTTACGGACAATGGGCTGACGAATGGAACGACCTATTACTATGTGGTTGATGCATCGAATAACAACGGGGTGAGTGTGGATTCCGCCGAGATTAGCACGGCGCCGATCGGCTCGGTGCCGGTTTCGCCGGCGACGTTGACGGCCAAGGCCGGCAACCAGAAGGTGAGCTTGAACTGGGCGGCTTCCAGCGGGGCGGTGAGCTATTCGGCCTTGCGCAGCACGGCGGCGGGTGGGCCTTACTCGGCGGTCGCCACGGGTGTTACAACCACCAGCGCCACCAACACAGGACTGACCAACGGCACGGCCTATTACTATGTCGTGGCTGCCGCCAACGCGGGAGGCACTGGCGCTTACTCCAGCGAGGCAAGCGCCACCCCTTACTCGCCGATTCTCAAATGGTCAGGCACGGCGGGCACGGCATGGGACCTGGCCAGCATCAACTGGCTGAGCGGAGCCACCCCGGTGGCGTATGAGGATGCCGACACGGTGACCTTTGACGATAGCGGGGCGACGGGCACGGTCGTCCTCAGCGGCACGATGACTCCGGCCGTGGTGACGTTCAATAACTCTACTCTTAGCTATACCTTGAGTGGTGCGGCGATCTCCGGCTCGACCAGTCTGGTGAAAAGCGGGACCGGCACGGTGACGCTGAGCAGCACGAATACTTATAGCGGCCCGACCATTGTCAACAGCGGCACTCTGGTCGTGACCAAGGCGGGCGTGCTGGGCTCGGGCACGACGACTTTGCAGGGCGGCACCTTGCAGGCCAGCTATGCGGCGACCTTCTCGAACCTGTGGGCTTCCAGTGGAACCATCAACGCGCTGACCAACCAGTCGATCCTGACCAACCTATCCGGCACCGGCACGCTGACATTGGTCAGCAACAACGGAGGCTCGAACGCCACCTCC
>DASREJ010000210.1:0-4793 GCA_035652115.1 Bryobacteraceae bacterium | reverse complement strand
CATCCGCGACCGTGCAAGTGCTCTAAGGAGCGCCGCAAACTCGTGAGGATGTCACGCACTTCCTCCACGGTTAGGGCACGTTCGCGCAGCACGCCCGCCAAATTCTCATCTGCGCTACGTGCTACCAGGTAGACCAGGTGGGCGCCCTCATGCTCCAGTTGGCCTGCCGAAAGCGGGCTGCTTAGATTGAGATGCTTTAGCTCCTTTGCAGCGGACCAGAGCGCGACCTGTTCTTCCGCCGCGGCTTGATCGGCAGCGAGGAACACATCCAGAAATGCATTTGCCGACCAATCCCCAAGCACTCGAAGGCGAAATCTTGCTCTTTTCGCTTCGGCCTCGAGGATGTCCCCAACTTCATAGCCGCCGGGAACGACAGTGCCAGACAGAGTCGGCCAATTAGCCTCGCAAGAACTGGAGTTTTCGGTAAGTGTCATGAGTGCGGGTGGCCAGAGAGCTGCAACTCCGAGCCTATCCCCGCACTATACCACTGGTTTACTCGCGCGGTTTAGCTATATAATTCAGCCACTTACGCGCAAGTTATTGAATCTTAATAATTTCAATTCAGTTATTTTGCTTCGACCGGTACCCAGACGCGCGTGTTCTCCCATTCGAGAACAAGATCGGCTTTGCGGTCGCCTTGCTTCTTCCAGGAAATGAGGAATTGTTCTACGGGTTGAGCCGTTGAGGATTTCTGCATGTCGACGCGCACCAGATCCTTGCTTCCGTCGTAGTTAGTGCCCCATTGACCGGTCTCCTTGTTCACGATCAGCTTCCAAGTGCCTTCAGACGGCAGCGTCCAGAGTGTGTATTCGCCCGCTGGAACATCAGCGGTGCCGACCCGCAACGCGACCGGCGTAGTCAGTGTGGTCGCCTCGTTAGCGCCTGTTCTCCAAACCTGACCGTAAGGAACAAGCGAGCCCATAATCTTCCTTCCCCGCATGGATGGACGGCTGTATTTGATCGTGATCTGCTTTCCGGCGAGTGTCACCTCGGCCGTCGCCGGCGGACTGGGCATGTTTCGCTGAGCAAGGCCGATTGTAGTCATCGTCAATGCCAGCGCCAGTAATCCTGAAACTTTGTGTTTGATACGCATCAACTCCTCCAGCAATACACTACCAACACTCAGTTGGCAAAAACTACGTTCAAGACCTTACGTTTTTATAACGTCCGCAGACGACCCAGCAAAACTTCCTGCTGTACTGAAAATCGCTCCAGGCACTCTCGATTCAACCGCTTAAGAACCGCAGCAAATAGCTCTTCAATCGTTTCGGTCATTGGCCAACATCGTGCTTTCCATATCCGCGGAGGAGAACTATGATGCGAAAACTGGCGCCGGCGGCGTGCAGCCTTACGCTGTGTGGTGCGTTTCTGCTGCCCGTCAGTCTGGGGGCCGGACAGAATCGCGCTCCGGATAACACGGCGGTGAACAAGCAGGACCGGAACACGAATTCACCCACCGCAGATCAAGCTAAGAACAACCGCTCTGACGCAGATCTAATGAAGAACATTCGTCACGATGTGGTGAATGATAAGTCGATTTCTTCCTATGGCCACAATGTGAAGATCATCGCCTCACATGGACGAGTAACTCTCAAGGGACCCGTTCACACGGAAGAAGAAAAGCAAGCCGTTGAAGAGCATGCCCGCAGATATGCAGGAGACGGCAACATTGATAACCAGATAACGGTTAAAAACGATCGCAAGTAAACATCGAAACGTTCAGAGGAGAAAAAAGAAAATGGCAGGAAAGAACACCGCAGTTTATGGCATTTATGGCGACCGCCCGATGGCGGAAAATGCCGTGGACCGCCTAATTGCAAGCGGTTTCCGAAGTGAAGATATATCGGTGCTGTTGCAGGACAACGTGGGCACAAAAGACTTCGCTCACGAAAAGCAGACAAAAGCGCCGGAAGGAACAACAACGGGCGTGGTGGCTGGCGGCGTCATCGGCGGAACGTTAGGGCTGCTGGCCGGAATTGGCGCGCTCGCGATTCCAGGCATTGGCCCGTTCATCGCGGCTGGCCCAATTATGGCAACACTTGCCGGGATTGGGTCTGGTGGAATTGTCGGTGGCGTTGTTGGTGCGCTGGTTGGAATGGGAATTCCCGAATATGAAGCTAAGCGCTACGAAGGCCGCATAAAAGAAGGCGGAATTCTTCTGTCTGTCCACTGCGATAACAGTGATTGGGTGAGCAAAGCGAAAGATCTGCTGAAGCAAACTGGCGCGGAAGACGTTTCGTCCGCCGGAGAGGCATCGGCCGATTACGCCAAAAGCGATATCCCTACATCGCGCAGCAGCAGGACAACAACGGCCGGCACTTAAATAATTTAATGCGGGGCGCGATCTTAGGAACCGCGCCTCGCAATATGCCCTTCCAGTTCCTAACTCCCGCCCCCAGTTCCCACGGAAGTGCGAACATCGCACTTATGAATCTGAATGCACGCGAAGCAGTCGCACAATATCGTGGAGTTTTTGGATTTCCCGTCACGCCGTTTAAACAAGATCTCTCACTGGATCTGAACGCGCTCCGTCAAAACGTCGCAGACATGGCATCTCACCCGTTCTGCGCAATTGTGAGTGCGGGCGGCACGGGCGAACTGTATTCGATGTCGGTAGAGGAAATCGATAAAACCATTGCAGTGTCCGTAGAAGCTGTTGGTGGCCGTATGCCGGTGGTTGCGGGAACTGGTTTTAATGTGCCGCTCGGCGTTGAGATTGCAAGACGCGCGGAAAAAGCCGGCGCCAGCGCCATTCTCGCGTTGCCTCCGTATTATGTCGCTGCGCCCGAAGAGGGACTGTTTGCCTATTACGAAGCGGTCGGCCGCGCAACGAACCTTCCTTTACTGGTCTATAGCCGCGATTGGGCGGTTTTCACGCCAGATATGGTGGGCCGCTTAGCGGACCGCGTGCCTACGCTTGCCGGTTGGAAGGACGGGCAGGGCGACATGCGCCGTTATCAGCGAATCATGGAGCGCAACGGCGATCGTCTGGCTTGGTTTGGCGGATTGGGCGACGATTGCGTGCCCGGTTATTTCGCCATTGGCGTTCAAGCGTACACATCGAGCATCTCGAATTTTTCGGCGCGCCTTTCACTTGCACTAGCAGAAGCCGGAATGAAGCGGGATTTCGAGCATCTCAACGGGTTGATGCGGCGCTTTGTCAACCCGCTGTATGCGTTGCGTGAACGGGCGAAAGGTTATGAAGTCGCCATGATGAAAGAGGGGATGGAGATGCTGGGCATGCATGCCGGGCCAGTTCGTCCGCCACTGATGAACTGCCGTCCGCAAGACCGCGAAGATCTACGAAAGCTGATGGATGTTTATCGTGAGATGGCGTAATCCCGGCTCATTGCTTTAGGCGAAGAACCTTCAACTCGTTAGACTGAACCACCACCGGGCCAAGCGATGCTGAGTCGATTGGGCAGTTTGGCCACACGAACAACTCGCCGATATGTTGAGACGACAACGCTTGCTTGGCGTTGCGCGCATCCGCAAATGGCGGCGGGGCGGCATTGAAATCTGGGTTTAATTCATGGGCGATTTCATCGGCATCCGGCTCGGGAACAATTACTCCGTAATAGGGCGCATGCAGGAGATAAGCGAAATATGCCGAGTGGGCCCAGTCTCCACAGGACGCGAACGGCTCGCGAACCTTTCCGCTTGCCTTGACAGTTTGAACGGCTGCGTATAGAGCAGCATCTCTTTTGAAATGACCTTTCAGCGCTCGCAGGGGAGATACGACGAATGAAAAACCAACAACTACCACTAACGCAGTCCGCCATGTCGTAGTTTTAAGTTTCTGTTCGAAGATGAGTTCAAGGGTTCGAAAGGCGACTAAGAGTATCAATAGTTCTGCAAACCAGAAATAGCGATCGGCGACAGTCAAAAATATGTATCCGGCCGAAAACAACGCAATTGTCAGGATGGGGTAAATCCATTCCCAACGGCGGTCTGGTTTCCTTATGCATAGAACTATATAAACGACGAAAAACAGCGGAAAAAGAACGGATTCGTTGCCCCAAAAGTGAAAGACTTGTTTCACATTGAGCATGATCAGCTTCAGTTCGTGGCGGCGCTCCGCCAGCGCGTTCCAGGATGGTAACGTCGCAAGCGACGGGTCTTGCCACGCTGTGATCGCGTGTTCGCTTGCGGGTGGAGTCAATCCGCGAAGATGCGGATAACCCGAAGATCCTGGTCCTACCAGGCGATGATTGAACTCGCCCGTGCTGCCGATGGTCCATACGCCGTACTTACCGTGGAGGGCAAATATCCAGCATGCTGATAGCACAAAAAAGCAGGCGAGTCCCAAGGAAAACTGCTGAATAACTCGGCCGCGTCTTGCCGGCTCGCTACGTAACCAGGTTAAAAAGCTAAACAGACAGAAATGAATGAAGAAGAAAGCGAACCCATAACTCTTGGCATAGAACGAAAGAGCTCCCAGGATTCCACAACTTATGCCCGAGTAACGCGATGGATAAGTGGGATCGAGAATAATGCTTGTGTATAGAAGAAGTAACGCGGTAAACAGCGCATCGGGCGTATAGGATTGTATGGCAAATGAAAGTAAAATAAGCGCTGCCAGCCAGAGCGCTGCGCGTTGAAGCGCTGATCGCATGGGCAATCTGTGAAACAGACGACCTAGCGCATAGAGGGCGAGCGCGCCAGAGGCTAACCCGATCATGCGCGTGGCAAGAATGCCGGGTAGGTGAAGCCCCAGAAGTAACGCCAACAGCCAACTGTAGAGCGGACCCCAGTATGCATTGACGGCTTCATGCCAGAAACCTGCCGCGTAT
>DASREJ010000209.1:0-24920 GCA_035652115.1 Bryobacteraceae bacterium | reverse complement strand
CCGAACGTCTTGATGGATCGCGGCGAAAGTGTGATTGGAATCATTGACAACGCGTAAAAAATGCGCCGCGCATGGTGTTAAGATACCGGTCGGCGGAAAATAATTTACCTGCTGAACTCGATGTACCAGAAGGTTAAGTGCCCGCAGTTCGAGCAAAACTTTTTTGACCGCGATTGTGGCGGATAAATGCAGCCAGACAGGTCTGGTCTCCGATCTTGCTCAGACAAAAGCGCTCAGTTTCAAACCTTAAAGTTGTGCGGGATTGGACACGAGCACCTTCTCGACCAGCTGCTCGCTGCCAAGCGAGTCTCGATGAGCGCGTCGGAGAGCGGACCAACATCGAGGTAAGGAAAGTCGCGGCCAGCGACGCGATAAACACCGGACAACTTCACCGAGGTCCGGCCGCGCTTGATCATCTCAATCAATGCGGCAAATCCTTTGTTAGTAATGCCACCTGTTGGTAGGAAGGTGTCCAAAGTGATCAAACATCAGTGGCACGGGCAGCTTTTCCAGTTTGGTCAGGGCCGTTCCGACCTGCGATACATCAGCCAAGAACTGCAAGTGCGAGCCGAAATCACTAATCCGCACCGCGATCTCTGAGGCGGAAGTGATGTTCGAAGTTACCGCCAGAGTAAATAAGATTAATGCGCGCACCGCGTACGTGCAAACTGGCAAGAGTGTTTTCATCGATACAAGACGAGATTACGACAACAGCCCGTAGTTGGATTTTATCCGCTTCGTCGATTGCATTCATTATTATAGTATTATCGTTGCCATACATGCTCGGCTGCACCATGACCGAGCGCACGAAGCCGATAGTTTTCAGTACATGCAAATAGTTTGGCAGCAGAGCGTCCGGCGGTGTGTAGCTGCGGTTGACGACAAAAGGATAGCGGTTCGCCAGGCCGATGACGCGAGCGTGGCAGTCAGTAGCGCCTGCTGGAATGCGATGGCGCGGCGGCTGCCGATTTCGATCGGGCAGCGCGCAATGCGGATCTGATTGCGACATTCTTGTTGACTTCGATATTTAGCTTGCGTCGCTTGCTTGCGGCGCTTCTGCAGGGACAGTTTTTCGCATCGATAGACATTGCGCAAAAAAATTTCGTACTATGTCGTTAGGGGCGGCCGTCCAATACGCCACTGATCGTTGTCGTGGAAATCCATATAGGGATCTGGGCCAGCGCGAGGTCGTCACCAAGCGTGCCGAATTCCTTTTCCAGGGTATCGAGACAGCGTGCGATACGGTCACGCTGTTTGGTCAGGAAGTTGCGCGACTGTGCGCTTCTGTCGCGCAGCAGCTCGGCAGCGATGCCGAGTAACCTAATACATTGCCACCGCGCCACCGGCTGGCAAAAGCCGCAGGGTAGATCGCGGTCATGCCGCGCTCGAACAGGGGTCACCAACCGCCGCGCCATCGCAAGAGCGGGCTACGTTACATTTCACTAACACTAAGGTATTGACTAATTGTATTCAACTGTATACATTAGCAAATTTAGTATCATCAGTTGGTGTTTTTGAGAGCTTCGACACCGCGAGCCTCCCATCAAAAGCTTATGGTTAGCAGGACGTTTTCCTAATGGGGCCTCACCGAGTATGCCTAGACTAAAGAGCAAAGCATGAAACCGGCCTCCTTTGATTACCTGGCGCCATCCACAGTCGGCGAGACGCTCGAGCTGTTGGAACGTTACGGGGAAGACGGCAAGATCTTGGCCGGAGGGCAAAGTCTCGTACCGATGCTGAACTTTCGCTTGACGAAGTTCGGGTATTTAATCGACATCAACAATTTGGCCGAGCTGTCATATGTAGATGAAGACCGCGGCGTTCTTCGCATTGGCGCGCTAACGCGTCACCGAACGATTGAGAACTCAAACATTGTGGCTAAGGCGGCACCGCTACTTGCCACAGCGGCTAAGTGGGTTGCTCATCCGCCGGTCCGCACGCGCGGAACCGTCGGTGGTAGTCTCGCTCACTGCGACCCAGCTGCGGAGTATCCAGCCGTATTGCTTGCCCTTGACGCGAAGATTCTTCTTCGCAACCGTACTAATGCACGCCTAATCCCAGCGGACGAATTCATTAAGGGCGTGTTTGAAACAGCACTAGAGCCGCAGGAATTGCTTACCGAAATTCAGGTCCCGGTTGCGGACGAGAGTCAGCGCTTCGGCTTCGAGGAATTCGCGAGACGTCCTGGCGACCTGGCGGTAATGGGAATTGCGGCATGTTTGACTGTGCGTGGCCAGCGCATTACGGACGCGAGGATAACAGCATTTGGTACGGAAGGTGGCGCCTGTCGTATAATAGCAGCCGAAGCTGCTTTGGTTGACGCCGATAGCTTAGCCGATGGCATAGAATGGGCGAGTCAAGCGGCATCCGCAGTACCGGTGCAATCCGATGTCCATGCATCTGCAGAATTACGGAGCCGGCTTGCGAGCGCGCTCACCCGCCGCGTGCTAACGCGGGCCCTCAGCCGCAGGGAGTCTTTTGTGTCGTGATAAGGCGCTGCAAGATTGAGGTAACGGTAAATGGACAGAAAATTTCAACCGAAGTGGAGCCGCGCCGTCTACTTTCCGATTTTCTACGCGAAGATCTCGGGCTCACCGGTACCCATGTCGGATGTGAACATGGCGTGTGCGGTGCTTGCACTATCCTGTTTGACGGCGAAGCTGCACGTTCATGTCTGATGTTCGCGGTTCAAATCAATCGACACGAAATTGATACCATTGAGGGACTTTCTGATCGCGGCGCGCTAACGGATTTGCAAGCCTCGTTCACCAAACATCATGCCCTTCAGTGCGGCTTCTGTACCCCTGGCATGTTGGTCGTCGCCTACGACTTGTTGCGCTCACATCCAGCAGCAAATATCCAGGACGTGAAAGAAGGGATGTCGGCCGCAATCTGTCGTTGCACTGGTTATTGGAACATCATCCGCGCAGTATTAGAGGTCGCTGCGCAGGCACGTAGCGACGAGGCGCACCGGCAATGAGTAAGGCACAATTCGTCGGCCAAGCAATCGCCCGTAAAGAAGACAGGTGGCTGACAACAGGACGCGGGCGATTTGTTTCCGATATTCGTCTGCCGCGTATGGCGCATGTTGCCTTTGCTCGCAGTGCCATGGCACATGCTCGAATTCGCGCAGTCGATATCTCTCGTGCGCGAGCGCTCGAAGGCGTGATCGCGATCTATCTTGGCAAGGATTTGAGCGCCGACCTGGGCCGAGTGCCTGGCATGCAGAACCGCCCGCCGGACGCTTGGCGCAAGAGCGTCGAGCACGAGCTCCAAATCCCGGACCAGCCGCTAATCGCCGACGAGATTTTGCGGTACGTCGGCGAGCCCTACGCCATTGTGGTAGCTGAGAACCGGTACATCGCGGAAGATGCAATCGAGCAGATCGAGCCTGATTTGGAGACGCTGCCGATCGTCACCGATCCGTTCGAGGCCATGCGTCCCGAGGCGCCTCTGCTGCACGCTCAGCTATCCGGCAACGTGGTCGCTCGCTTTCACGTACGTAAAGGTGAAGTCCCATCCGGTAAGTTTCGGCGTATTCGTCGCCGTTTCATCAACCACCGCTTCCTCGCTTCACCGATCGAATGCCGTGGCGTAGTCGCGGAATACGACGAGCGAACGGATTCCATCACTATATGGTCGGCGACGCAGGTGGTCCACTGGGTGCGCCGCGAAGTTGCTAAGCAGCTGCGCCTTCCGGAAGGGCGCGTACGCTGCATCGCTCCTGATGTTGGCGGCGGTTTCGGCGTTAAGGGTCACGTCTATCCGGAAGAAGTCATCGTGCCTTACTTGGCTAGACTATTGCGAAGGCCAGTAACGTGGATTGAGGACCGACAGGAGCATCTGCTCAATTCTAGCCATTCGCGCGACGACGTCCACGACGCTGAGATCACCTTCGATGAGGATGGCCGCATTATTGGGCTGAAGGATGATTTCGTCAAAGACTCAGGGGCATTCACGCCGTCCGGCATTGGGGCGCTAGCCAACACCGTCGCCCATATCTGCGGGCCATACGATATACCCAATCTCGATATGACGTCACTCTGCGTCGTTACCAACAAGACGCCGAACTCACCCTATCGTGGTAATGGCCGGCCGGAGGCGTCATTCGTTATCGAGCGGTTGATTGACCTGATGGCAAATGATCTCAATCTCGATCCGATCGAAGTCCGGCTACGCAATATGATCCCTGGAGAACGGATGCCCTACAGGGTGGGTGTTCCCTACCGTGACGGCAAGCCGATCGTTTACGACAGTGGTAATTTCCCTCTCGCGTTTAATACGGCGATCGATGCGCTTGGTGGGCTTGCGGGCTTCCGTGCCAAGCAACGCTGTGCATGGCAACATGGTCGCTATATCGGACTTGGTGTTGCGAGCTATGTCGAAGGCACCGGCGTCGGCCCATTTGAAGGCGCGACCATCCGCATTGATCCGTCGGGGAGTATTGTCGTTGCGACAGGAGCATGCAGCTCTGGGCAAGGGCATGAGACGGTATTTGCACAAGTTGCAGCCGACGAATGGCAGGTCACACCCGATGATGTGACTGTGCTTATTTCGGACACGGCGGCAATCGATCGGGGATACGGCAGTATCGCCAGCCGTAGCGCGGTCACCTCATCGGCCGCGATCCGTAAGGCGAGCGCAGTGCTGCGCAAAAAAGTGTTCGCGATCGCGGCCTATCTGCTCGAATGTGACGCCGGTGATTTAGAGCTGATTAATGGGACGGTCGCCGTCAAAGGTGTCTCTGGGCGAAATGTCAGCCTACGCGATATCGCTAAAGTAGCTCAGCCCGGATGGGACAGTGGCCGTCCGCCGAAGATGGCTGGAGGACTAGAAGTAACAGAGTACTTTGAGCCGGAAACGGTGACATGGTCGTACGGTACACACGCCGGGATCATTGAAATCGATGCCGACACTGGTGCGCTACGCATTCAAAAATATGTAGTCGCGCATGACGCCGGAGTGCTGCTCAATCCATTGATCGCCGATGGACAAGTTATGGGCGGGGTCTGCCAGGGCATCGGTGGCGTCATGATGGAAAAAGTGGTCCATGACGCTCAGGGCCAGAACTTGATGGGGTCACTTGTCGACTACCTTCTGCCGGTTGCGGTGCAAATGCCGGAGCTAGAGATTTTGCATTTTACCACGCCATCACCACTAAACGAGCTCGGCGTCAAAGGACTCGGCGAAGGTGGTGTCGTCGGCGCACCGGCGGTCATCCTTAACGGCGTTTGCGATGCGCTGCGACCGATTGGCTTTGAAGCTAACCAGAGCTTCTACGACCAGGCAGCGGTTGTCGCCGCCATCGCCAGGGCTCGAGCCCCTTCCTAGGTTTGTATTCGTCTGTATACAACGGTGTCCATTGATGCTAAAAGGCGCTCGTTCGGGGGCGGTACGAACGCGCTCAAAGCATCGCTTTGGCGCCCCGCAGCGCCTCACGTGATAGCGGTGGCCAAAAAGTGCAGGGAAGGAGTAGCAGATGATTCGCCTCAACATCTTCGTTGCAATCGTTGTCGCCCTATTTGTAGTGCACATCCCGGTCATCTCTGCGCACGCACAAGGGGACAATACGGTAATTCGTATCGGCAATCTCGACCTCGGTCCGTACCTTCCCGTTGCCTACGTCGCAAAGATCGCTGAAAAGTACGGCATCAAGGTCAAGATATCGCCATTTCGTCGAAGCTTAGAAATCGCTTCCGCGGTTAAGGCGGGCGAGCTCGATGTTGGCGTCGGTGGTATCGAAGCTGTAGTGGTGGCGTTGGCAACCGGAACACCGGCGGTAGTCATCTCAGGTATCTCAAACAAAGGCGTCGGCTGGGTCGGCCGTTCCGACATCAAATGGACATCGCTACGAGATCTCAAGGGCAAAAGGTTTGCCACAATTCATGGCTTGCATGAGCTGGTCGCCCGCACAATCATCGAAAACGCTGGGCTCACCACTTCGCGAGAGCCCGGCAAGGCAGATGTGCAACTTCTGCTGGTGCCCAGCTCGCCGCAATTGGTCACTGCCCTTAAGTTGAGACAGGCCGACGCCACGAGCGCGCCAGAGCCGTTTCCCAGTCGAGCGGTTGCCGAAGGCTACGCCGTTCCAATCCTGACTCCGGCGCAGGTGTATGGCACAAAACTCGGCACTTTTCCGCGTGCTATTTACATGCGCAGCGACTTCATCAAACAGCATCCCAAGGTCGCCCAAGGTTTCGTCGATGCTCTGACTGAAGCCACCAAGACTTTTCGCGACAACCCAAAGATCGCCCGCGATTTCGCGCTTAACGATCAGCTCAAAGATACGATTTCGGCAGAAGACTGGGACATTGCGGAAAAGAACCAGGATTGGGACGTTGACCTGAGCGCGGCAAGCGTCCAAGCCTTCATCGATCAAATGGCACGATATCGCATGATTGATGCGCCACTTGACGCCGGCAAGTTGACCGATCTGAGCATGCTCGAGGAAGCCAAAAAGAAGCTCCGGTGGTGACACATAGCAGTATCATCACCAAGATGCCGACCATCCGGCGGAACCTACGCAGCGGTGTGTTGCGTTGGACGTTTCCTTTCATTTTCGCTGTGCTTTGGCAGCTAGCGGTCGATTGGGGTTATCTCGATCGCCAGTTTTTTCCGGCACCGATCTCTTTGGCCAAAGCCGCGTGGGGGGACATCTCGTCGGGCAAGTTGGCGGTTGATTCGATCGCTAGCCTTGGTCGCGTTATCGCAGGCCTTACGATCGGCGTCGTAATCGGCGCGATCTTTGGGTTGTCAATGGCGGTCTGGCGGCCGGTCGACACGATGTTTGGGGTGAGCGTACAAATCCTTCGCTCAATCCCCCCGATCGCCTGGATCGGATTCTCTATTATCTGGTTCGGAATTGGATCGCGGCCGGCGATCTTTCTGATATCTCTTGGCGTGGTCTTCCCTATGCTGATCAGCGCCTATCAAGGAGTGCGTCAAGTCGACCTCATCTATGTTCGCGCCGCGCGCAATCTTGGCGCCGGCAATTGGATGTTCTTCAAAGAAATTATTTTGCCGGCGGCATTACCTAGCGTGCTCACCGGCCTCCGTGTGAGCGTTGGCCTAGCATGGATTCTTATGGTGGTCGGCGAATTGGTGGCCGTATCTAACGGCATCGGCGCGACTTTGATCCGCGCGCAAGACTACAACCAGGTCGACCGCATGCTTGCCTACATGCTGGTCATCGGCTTCTACGGGTACCTCTCGGACATCGGTGTGGCCAACTTTACCCACTACCTTCTGCGCTGGCAGCGGCGCGTGGAGGACTGACGATGCGCAACGTCATTGAAATCCGCCAATTGAGCCGCACGTTTCCGGCACACAAGCGAGGTCCTGCGGTTCACGCGGTTGACCATGTCAATATGGTTCAGGCCGAGGGCGAGTTCCTGGCTATCATGGGGCCGAGCGGCTGCGGCAAGAGCACGCTACTTAATATCATTGCTGGCTTCGACAAAGCGGATGACGGCGTCTGCCTCATCAACGGCGCGCCAGTCAACTCGGTTGGTCCCGACCGAGGCGTCGTATTTCAGGAATACGCGCTGTTTCCGTGGATGACAGTCGAGAACAATGTCATCTTTGCCATGAAGGCCGCAGGCAAATGGTCGCCGGACGCGCCGTCGCGCGTGAGCCACATCCTCGAGCGCATGGGCGTTGCGCAATTTCGCCATGCCTTCCCGAAAGATCTATCTGGCGGCATGCGTCAGCGCGTTGCCATCGCCCGTATCCTCGCAATCGATTCTCCAATCATGCTGATGGATGAGCCGTTCGGCGCTCTTGACGCGCTCACCCGCAGTGAAATGCAAGAAGAGCTGATGGAGCTGTGGAGCGAGACCCACAAGACGATCTTCTTCGTGACCCATGGCGTTGACGAGGCGGTGTATCTTGCAGACCGCATTCTTGTGATGACGCCGCGTCCTGGACGCGTCGTTCTCGATCTCAAGATCGATCTACCGCGTCCGCGTGACATCACCGATCCTCGCTTTAATGAGTACAAGCGTGAAATTCTAAACGTTATTCACCCGACACTCGTTTCGGGGCGTAAGTCGGCAAGACATAGGAAAGCGTCGGCAACGGGCTAACAGGCGCAAGAAAAATCAGGCCTCCAATTTGCGGCGGGCAACTAGAATGGAGGGTAGAAACGAATGACTAAGGCCATCGTCGAAAGCACCATGAACCGTATGATGCACCGCCTGTTGGCGGACGGCGTTCACTACCGCGACGCGCTCGATATTTGTGCCGCAACCCCGAATTGGGAATCGTGGTGCGATTGCTGGTCGCGGTGGGCAGCCGACGGAGAGAAACGCGGCGACATCGCACTGGCTAAGGGTGCCAAGCTGACAGCTGCCGACGAGTACGCACGTGCGGCCGTCTACTACCATTATGCGCAGACTTTGCTCTACCACGACCTTGCGAAAAAGGAGGCGACGCATGCACGCAAAGTCGCAGCATTCAATCGCGCCGCGCCGCTGTTCGATCCGCCAATCGAACTCGTCAGCATTCCGTTCGAGGGGATTGGTCTCGCTGGTCATTTTCGTGTGCCGCATGGGGTCAAATCGCCGCCTTGCGTGATTCTCATGGGTGGTCTCGATACGACCAAAGAGGATTACATTATCGTCAACAACTATTGCATCGAGCGCGGTTTGGCGACCCTTGCTTTCGATGGCCCTGGCCAAGGCGAGACCCAGTTCAAGATGCGTTGGCGCCAGGACAACTATCGCGCGGTGAGCGCCGTTATTGATTACCTGGAGAAGCGGCCGGAGATCGATTCCGGCCGCGTTGGAGTTTGCGGCCGCAGTATGGGAGGCCACTATGCGCCGCGCGCCGCGGCTGTTGACGAGAGAATCAAAGCTGTCGTGTCGTGGGGCGCAATGTACCATCTCAAGGATCTCTCCAAAATTCCAGAGCACGTGGTGCAAGGGCTAATGTATGTTAGCGGCACCAAGTCGATGATTGAGGCGCAGACCTTCTTCGAATGCCTCAATCTTGAAGGGTATGCAGAGAAAATCACCTGTCCGTTGCTTGTTATCCACGGCGGCCGCGATCGCATTACGCCTATGGACCACGCAACACGCCTGATTAAGGAGACGCGCGGCAAGGTCGAGGCCTTGATCTGGGAAGACAGCATTCATTGTTGTCACGATCGTTCGCATATCGTGCGGCCGGCGATCGCCGATTTCATGGGCGCCAACTTATGACCTCTGGAGCGAAGAAGGACATAAGGCCGATTGGAAAGCATTTTGATGTGCAGTCGCTCGCGGCGGATTTCGAGAGCGTTCCGGCGTTGCTTCAAGATGATCCTGTGCTAATCAGGCGTGGCGCATTCTTCGATGCCCGGTTCCAAGTTGGCATCGGAGAGATTCCGTTTGACGTCGAGATCAAGGTTGGTCGCATTTGTTCGTTCCAGCGCGGACCGTTTCTTATGCGGGCATGGCAGTTTGCCTTGCGTGGCACGCTAGACGCTTGGTCACGATATTGGTGTCCAATACCGGAGCCAGGCTGGCACGATCTGTTCGCAATGATGAAGCGGGGCCAAATGGTGCTGGAGGGAGATCTCCGGCCGGCGATTGCCAATCTCCAGTATCTTAAAGACCTGCTCGCGCTGCCTCGGCGCCTGCCCGCGAGGTAACATATGGCACCGTTGTTTGAGCCGATGATTGGACGCTATTTGTCTCTCGAATTGGGCGGTCGGACGCACCGCGTCTACTTTGAGGAATCCGGTCAGGGTATCCCTCTGGTCTGTCTCCACACGGCGGGAGCCGACGGGCGTCAATATCGCCACTTAATGCTCGACGAGGCTGTGACCCGAAATTTCCGCGTTATTGCTTTCGATATGCCATGGCACGGCAAATCTTTTCCGCCCGAAGGCTGGGAAAAAGAAGAATACCGGCTGACCACTGCGGCCTATATTGAATTAATCATCACTTTTTGCCGTGCGCTGGAGCTTAATCGACCCGTTGTCATGGGTTGCTCGATCGGCGGTCGCATTGTCCTCAATCTGGCGATCGAGCATGCACCCTTGTTTCGGGCGCTCATTGGGCTGGAGGCAGCGGATTTTCAGCAGCCTTGGTACGACACGACGTGGCTGAACCGACCCGACGTGCATGGCGGTGAGGTGTGCGCTGCGCTGATTTCCGGCTTGATCGCACCGCAAAGCCCTAGTGTAACACGCAACGAAGTTCTCTGGATGTACATGCAAAGTGGGCCCGGCGTCTTTAAAGGCGATCTGTATTTCTATCGGGTCGATGGTGACCTGCGGCCCAGTGTCGGCGGCATCGATACCAAGCTCTGCCCTCTTTACCTGCTGACGGGCGAATACGATTTTTCCTGCACGCCGGAGGATACTCAACGTACTGCGCAGAAGATTCCCGGGGCGAAAGTCACCGTGATGAAGGAAGTCGGCCACTTCCCGATGGCGGAAAACCCAACGCAATTCCGCAAGTACATCATGCCGGTGTTGGAAACAATCAGTGCGTTACCGTGATGTAAAGTTAGCACCGCGTCGCGCGGAGGCCGATATCGCGCCGACTCGGTTTTCTTGTGTGTAGAAGCGCAAAGGAGCAACAATGCGCAACTCGGATGAAAAGCGCGGTATGGCGCTGCGCCGCAAAGTGCTCGGTGATCTCTGGGTCGATCGCAGCTTAGCCAAGCGGAACGATTTCAATAGCGACTTCCAGGACTTTGTGACTCGGTATGTCTGGGGTGAGATTTGGTCGCGCCCCGCCATCGACCAGTACACGCGCCGCTGTATGGTCTTGTCGACAATGCTTGCGTTAGGTTCGTGGGACGAGTTCAAGTTGCACGTACGTGGTGCTTTGCGGGACGGCATGAGCAAGGACGTGATTAAAGAGATCATCCTACAGAGCACGATCTATTGCGGTGTGCCGGCCGGCAATCATGCAATGAACGAAGCTGAGTCTGTCTTTGCCGAAGGAGGGCATTAGGCCAGGAGCGTGTTTCGATGAAATCTATAGAGAACACCGACCTTTCGCGGGCAGAATACGTCTACAAGCGTATTCGAGAAGGGATCCGCAACGGCCAATATCGGCCGGGCTACCGGCTCCGCGAGACGGAACTCGCCGAACGACTCAAAGTGAGCCGCACGCCGATCCGCGAAGCGATACGTCGTCTGGCAGCTGATGGACTGATTGAACTGTCATCGTCTCGCGGCATGATGATCATCGAGCTCGACAAGCAAAAGGTACGCGAAATGTACGCGGTACGTGAAACGCTCGAGGGCGCCGTTGCCCGCTATGCGGCCCAACATGCTTCGGCAAGCGACATAGAAACGATGCGCGCACTCCTACAACGCGAGAAGAAAGCCAAGTCGCCGAAGGAAATCCTCAAAGTCAATCGGCTGTTTCATCAAGCAATGCAAGAGGCGTCACATAACCGCTATTTGGTGCACATACTGCACATGCTCTACGACTTACTTGCAGTGTTGCCTGGTAATCCGTTCGAAATGCCCGCGCGGGTGATTGAGGCGCAAAAAGAGCATCTTGCCGTTCTTACTGCAATCGAACAACGTAATCCCGAGGTCGCTGAACAGTTGGCTCGCCAACACATCCAGAACGCTGGCATCGCACGACTGCGGCAGATGTTTGAAGCGTAGGAGACCGCAACTATCCGGTTCTCCACGCTACGAACAATTGCACTGAAGATTGTTGCTCACCGCGTTTGGAATTGGGAAACACAACCGCGAGGCCCCGCTCGACGCCGCACAACGCGATTGCTCCAACTCGCTCACGAGTACGGCTGTTCCCCCGGATTGTGTTGCGAGGTCGGAACATGCATAAAGCCGATTACCCTTATTAACGGCGAGGTCGTTGAAACAAATGGCGATATCCATTTTGACTGAGGAAGGACGATAGACGATGGCGATGACAATGACAGGTGAGGTGCAGTTGCCGGCCACGAGAGACATCGTATGGACTAAATTGAACGACCCAGAGGTACTCAAGGCCTGCATTCCCGGTTGTGAGGAACTCACCAAGACGACGGACACCCAATTCGAAGTTGTGGTGGTGCAAAAAATTGGTCCTGTCAAAGCGCGGTTCAAAGGAATTGTGAAGCTGACCGATCTTGATCCACCGAATGGCTACAAGATCTCTGGCCAAGGCGACGGTGGTGTCGCTGGATTTGCGAAGGGTGGAGCCACAGTCGCCCTTGCGGCTAAAGATGGAGAGACACTGTTGACCTACAATGTCGAAGCGCAAATTGGGGGCAAACTTGCGCAATTGGGACAACGGCTCGTCGTTGGTGCTGCCAAAAAGGTGGCCGACGAATTTTTCAATAATTTCGCAAAATCGGTTTACGGCTGACAAAGCGAGACTTTCGAAACCCGCGGTGCCAAAAACGGCAAAAAACGCCATTGTGCAGAGGCTTCGGCGCTTGGCGTCAATTGGATAAAAGACGGAGCATGGGATCGTCAGTAGGGGCGTTAATATAGCGGTAGCTCAAGCTCTCGATCATGTCAGAGATATTCTGTTCTACGCGTACCGGCCGGCTCAAATTTTTTGAGGCGTCGCAAGGGTGTGCGATCGCTTCGCTCTCAGAAAAACGCGGCGGCATGCTCCTGAATTACAATGTTGAAGCACAAATCGGCGACTTTTTTCCAAAAAGCCGGCCCGACTGTCGCGGATATCTGGGAAAGCGATCGCCCTATTACGAGCCTATGCGCTCAGTTGCTTGGCCATCCAGTCACCGGTGAGTGGGCGAAATTTGTAGCTGATATTGAAGCAGACGTGATTTCCTTCCGGGTAAACAACCAGTTCTGAGGGTCCTTTCACTTCTCGCGCTAGCCTCTCGCCGTCAGAGGGAGGAATCAACAAGTCTCCAGCGCCGAACACCACAAGGAGGGGACAGTTGATGCGCTGAGCCACGCCTTCCAAAGTGAGCTTCTTGGAGAGTTGGTATGCATCATGCATTGTCTTGGCGTGGCTGCGAACGCGGAATACCTCCTGCGAAGCCGGAGGCATCGAGGGTAATATCTTGCCGAAATCATAGGGACCGCAATTGGCGATACACGCTTTTAGTCGCTGCTCACCGGCGGCTGCCAACGGCGCATAGAGTGCACCAAGGCTTTGTCCGACGACGCCGACGCGCGAGCCGTCCAAGTCTACGCGTTTCTCCAGCACGTCGATGACGGCGCCCAACACGCCCCCCCATTCGTGGGTGGTTGGCAGTAGAAACGAGGTCTCGCCTTGGCCAGGGCCATCGAGTGCAAGCGCAGCCATTCCGCGGTCGACGAATGCCCTTGCCCATGCATGCAATTCCTCTTTGCAGGCGTCGAGACCGGGCAGGACTATCGAAACCGGCGGCTTGCTAGCATTTCGTGGTTTGTGCAACCAACCGGCCATCGTGACTCCATTGTACGGGAAGTCAATCCGTTCGATTGGGGGGTCCAAAGCCGATGCGCCCGCCCTGTAGCATCGGAGCATGCTTTCGTGCGCCTGACGAAACTGCTCGGGATAGTTTGCGAACAGGTGCTTGCCGCAGTGATAGTAAATGGAGGCGCGGATAAAAGCCTCGGCCGCGCTTACGCGAAGCCCCTTCGATTCCGCCTCTCTGGCAAGAGTTTCGTGTCGGGCTCCGGCTTCAGACCAGAGGCGGCACCAGTCTTCCCAGCGATCAATTGCCTTTATCAGCGCACGAAGATCGTTTGGATCGACACCGATTGCTTCGTAACGGGGCAGATTGTGCGAAAAGGTGAGCGCCACTTGCGGGTCGCTAGCCATTGTGGGTCTCCGCATCGGAATTGTGCGTGGACTGGGAACAAAATGCCATCGTGCCAAAAAAATTACAAGTTAGATATGACCAAAAATCAAGGAGAAACCAAAATAATTCTCTTGCGAATTTGACCTATTGTGCCAAATTTGGAAACGTGATGCTACACGTAGCAGAGACGGCGCGATCATGAATGCAGCAAAGATTCCCTTGATTGAAGGCGCCGATCAGGAGCGGTCGTCCCTGTCTGAAACGTCTCGCGTCATCGGCCGATCAGTGCCGCGTCTAGAGGATGGACCGCTCATCCGCGGTGAGGGTTTGTTTGCCGGTGACGTGAATTTTATGCGTCAGTTGGCGATGCGTGTTGTGCGTTCGCCCATTGCACACGGCCGCCTTAGAAGAGTTGAGATCGCTGCTGCGCTTGCCTCGCCTGGCGTAATTGCAGTTTGGACTTCAAGTGAAGTTTGCGACATCGGTCCAATCCCATTGCGCGGATCTCGGCCGCACGGAATGGAGCCATTCCGGCAACCAATCCTAGCGCGCGGGCGCGTTCGTTACGTAGGCGAACCAATAGCCGTTGTTTTTGCGGAGGATGCATATTTGGCCGAAGACGCCGCCGAACTCGTAACAGCAGACATTGATCCACTGCCGGTCGTCATCGATGCGACGGCGGAGCCGAGCGAGTTCTTGGATGGGGTTACTACGGAAGCCACAGTTATTCGAAAAGAATACGGCGATATCGATGCTGCGTTTCGTGAAGCCTATGCAGTGGTCAATCTCGAATTGTCGATTGGCCGGCACTCCGCCGTGCCGCTCGAAACGCGTGGCGTTATTGCTCGGTACATCGCAGCGACGGATGTTCTTGAGTTGCACGGGATCTCCGACAAGCATCACCTGAAACGCGAAGAACTGTCGTGGCTGCTAAATCGGCCGCTGTCCAGCGTACATCTTTATGATGGTAGTGTCGGCGGCGGTTTTGGCATGCGGGGTGAGTTATATTCGGAGGACGTGCTCGCCTGCTTGGGCGCATTGCGCCTCAAGAGGCCGGTTAAATGGATCGAAGACCGTCGCGAAAATCTCGTTGCGACGACCCATTCGCGACAGCAAACTCATCGGATCCGCGCTGCAGCGGATTCGCACGGCCGCCTGTTAGCGATGGATGATGTATTTTTTCATGATCAGGGAGCTTACATACGAACTCATGGGGTACGAACGGCTGATCTGGCTGCTAGCATGCTACCTGGTCCTTATCGGGTGCCAGCGTTCCGCGTCGTAGGGCATATTCGGCTGACAAATAAGACGCCAGTGGCTGCGTATAGATCTCCTGGCCGATACGAGAGCACTTTCGTACGTGAACGCGTGATGGATGCGCTCGCAGTCAAGTTAAATATTGATCCTGTCGATCTACGTCGTCGCAATCTTATCACTGCGGCTGAAATGCCGTATCGACGCCCGATTGAATCGCTGGAGCATGAGATTCTCCTAGACTCGGGTGACTACCCTGGGATGTTGGATAAAAGCTTGTCTTCGTTTCACTGGGAAACCAGGCGAATGCAACTGGCATCGCGTCGTGCTAACGGCGAGTGCGTTGGTCTTGGACTCGCTTTTTTTGTCGAAAAGAGCGGAGTTAACGCGTCGGATGGAGTTCGCATTACCATCGATGCAAATGGAACCGTGGAGCTCATCACAGGGGCCGCCTCAGTCGGGCAGGGGATGGAGACAGCGCTCGCACAGGTATGCGCGGAGGCTTTAGGAGTGGATTATCGGCGGGTTCGGGTTGTACGCGGTCGTACCGATCGCATCGATTTCGGGACCGGCGCGCACGCATCTCGCGTGACGATTATGTCGGGCTCGGCAGCCTATCAAGCAGCGCTGGCGGTCCGAGCCACGGCCCTTGGTATGGCCGCACAGCTTCTGCAAGCTAAACCAGATGAACTAACCATTCGTGATGGACAGGTCGTGCGGATTGGACATGAAGCGAGGCCGCTTATCGGCTTAGACGAGATTGCGCGCGCCATGAAACCCAATGAGTCGTTAGTTATGGGACGGACTCCTGGGCTAGGAGCGGAGCATTGGTTCTATTCCGATGAGGTGACCTTTCCTTACGGAATCCATGCGGCACAAGTATCCGTCGATAGGGAAACGGGGCGCGTAACGGTCGAGCAATATCTGGTGGCATATGACGTTGGCCGAGCGATAAATCCAATGTTGATCAATGGTCAACTTGTCGGAGGATTCGCGCAAGGGCTCGGCGGCGCCTTGTTAGAGGAATTTGCGTACAGCGAGGACGGGCAACCACTGTCGACCACGTTTGCTGACTACCTAGTGCCGACGGCGAAGGAAATACCAGCAGTGGATGTGATTGTCAGCGAGGACGCCCCGAGTCCATTCAATCCACTTGGCATCAAGGGCGCTGGTGAGGGCGGTTGTAACGCGGTTGGGGCCGCGATTGCGGCTGCGGTAGACGATGCCCTAGGGCATAACTGCGCGATCAATCATGTTCCTATTCACCCGGCAACGATCTTTCAAATGCTCACCACGCGATCGCATTCGGAAAAGGCAACTTAGAACATAGGTCGGCATGACTGGTTTAAGCAAAAAAGGAATGAAGTGAGAAGAGATATGGCGGAACGGATGACAGTTCTGGTGACGGGGGCAGCGAGCGGTATTGGCAACGCCAGCGCACGTCAACTCCTCGATGCGGGACATCAAGTTGTCGCCGCCGATTTCGACGCCGAGGCTGTGCGGACATCTCTCAAGGTTGGCGGCCAACAGCTTGAAGCGGTCTCCGCGGATATTTCTTGCGCAGCAGATTGCAAGCACGCAGTGCAAAGAACCGTCTCACGCTTCGGAAAGATTGATGCGCTGATACACTGGGCGGCTAAACACTCGAGCACGCCTTGGAGAGAACTAAAAACAGAAGAGTTCAATCGCATATTGGCAATCAATGTCACAGGCTCGTTCCTCATTGCCCAAGCCGCGGCTGAAGAAATGATGGCGCGGAAATCTGGTGCGATTGTTCTCACGTCATCCACTGCGATCAACGCCGGCACCGTGGGCGGTTCGGCAGGGAGCGGAGGGCCAGCCTATGTTTCGTCAAAGGCTGCGATTATTGGCCTCGTGCGATCGCTCGCTCGCGCGCTCGGCCCGAGCGGAATTCGGGTAAACGGCATTAGCCCCGGTGTTACGGAAACGCCGATGACCGCCAAGTACTCGGAGGAAAATCGTGCGCTTCAAAAGACACGTGTTCCTCTGGGGTACCTCGGCCGGCCGGACGAAATCGCTTCCGTGGGCACTTTTCTTATTTCGGACGCAGGGCGATACATCAACGGCGAAACCGTTATCGTAGATGGCGGAGCGGTCTTTGGTTGATCTCGGCGGCCAGTATCGCAGTGATCAATAGGCTTGATCATTCATGAAGGCCAGAAACTTTCGCTATATCCGCCCGGCGTCCCTCCATGATGCCTACCAAGCGTTGGCAGAAAATGTCGGCGATGCGGTACCGCTTGCGGGCGGGCAAAGTCTGCTCGCGACCCTCAATTTACGTCTGTCTGCGCCGAAGCTTCTGGTCGACATCAGCGGCTTGTGCGAACTCACTGGCGAATCGTACGGTGACGGCGTTGTGCGTCTGGGTGCCCTAACGCTGCATCGCCAGCTGCTCGGATCCAAGCTCGTTAAGAAACATGTTCCATTGCTCGCTCGCGCTGCGTCGTACATCGGACACGTCGCGATTCGCAATCGCGGTACGCTCGGCGGTAGTCTCGCCTACGCGGATCCAGCGGCGGAGTTGCCGGCCTGCGCCGTGGTTTTGGGAGCGACGATTGAAGTTGGCGGCCTTCAGGGTGAGCGTGAAGTAAAAGCTGAGGAGTTCTTCAAAGGTCTGTTTGAAACTGATCTGCGCCCCGGTGAGCTGATTCTTGGCGTGCGATTTCCTATCCAACAAAAAGGCACTGTGATCGGCTTTGACGAATTGTCACGCCGCCGCGGCGATTTTTCGCTCATGGGCCTTGCCGTAATGGCCACCATGCAGCAGGGCCGCATCGGTAAGGCGCGGATGGTTTATTTCGGCTCTGTGGATCGCGTGAGACTCGCTCGATCGGTGCCTTCAGTGGTTGAAGGGCTAGAACTACCCCTGCAGAGCAACTCCCCTTTTGAAGCGGCCGTCCGTAAAGACCTCGATGCCGAAGATACTATTGGGCTGCGCGCCAGCACAAAATTGCAGTTGGCCACCGTGCTGACACGTCGAGTACTCAATTCTATGACTGGAGCCACTGTGTAATGATCGAGCCGAGCAGCCAGCTTT
Source organism: Bryobacteraceae bacterium (assembly GCA_035652115.1). Taxonomy (GTDB): domain Bacteria; phylum Acidobacteriota; class Terriglobia; order Bryobacterales; family Bryobacteraceae; genus Bog-105. The sequence goes on along the minus strand of DASREJ010000209.1, from coordinate 6,889 downwards.
CGGGCGAAGAGGAGATCCTGATTGAAGTGACTCTCAACGGGAGACGCTTGAAGCGCCGCGTAAAAGCGCGCCAACACTTAGCCGACTTTTTGCGCCAGGAAATGGAACTCACAGGCACGCATCTCGGCTGCGAGCATGGCGTCTGTGGCGCTTGCACCGTTCTGATTGATGGACATACCGCTCGTGGCTGCCTCACGCTTGCTGTCCAAATGTCCGGCAAATGTGTGGACACAGTTGAGGGGCTTACTGAGAGTGGTCAACTAGCAGAGCTGCAGGAAGCGTTTATCACCCGCAATGCTGCGCAATGCGGCTTCTGTTCGTCCGGTATGCTGCTCACTGCATATGAACTCATCTCAAGCAACGAAACCTTGTCGCGCGGTGAGATTAGGGAATGCATCTCTGGCAATATGTGTCGATGCACCGGGTATCACGCGGTTGTCGATGCCATTGAGACGGTAATGACCCGACGCGGAAAGCATCAAAAATGAGTGCTCAAGCAACGTCAGCGACTGCAATTGGTGCTCGCATCCCTCGCCGCGAACTCCGGCGCCTGTTGAGCGGGCAAGGTCGTTACATCGACGATATTAAACTGCCGCGAATGCTGCATGCTTGCTTTGTGCGCAGTCCGCATCCGCACGCGAGACTTGTCTCACTCGACGTAGCAGCAGCCAGACGTTCGCCTGGCGTTGCCGCGGTCTTCACGGCCGCTGAGATCAATCCTCGGTGCGAACCTTTCGTCGCCGTGGCGTTGAATCGGCCTGGTCATCGCTCGCCGCCGCAATGTCTATTGGTAGCCGAGCGCGCGGTCTGGCAGGGCCAACCGGTTGCGATGATTTTGGCCGAAAGCCGCGCCGAAGCTGAAGATGCAGCGGAGCTTGTTATCAGCGAATGGGAGGCTCTGCCGGCAGTCGGCGATCAACTGCAGGCTATCGCGGCGGATGCACCAGTTATCCATCCGGAATTGGGCAACAATATTGCGTTTGATTTCAGCCTTAAGAGTGGAGACCCGCTTAAAGCTTTTGCGGAAGCCGATGTGGTTATCGAGGAGGAATTTCGGTTCGAGCGGCAGACGGCCATGACGCTCGAAACACGCGGTATTATCGCCGACTTCAATTCAGGCGATTGTTCACTCACTGTTATTCACGCGCATCAGTCGCCGTCTCAGATGCAGGAAGTGTTCAGCCGGCATCTGAAAATTCCTAGCCACAAAGTGCGGGTGGTGGCTCCGGATATCGGCGGTGCCTTCGGAATGAAACTCAACGTTTACTCGGACGAAATGGCGACAGTCGTAGCAAGCATGTTGCTCGGTCGACCAGTCAAGTTTTGCGTCGACCGCCTTGAATCGTTTATTGCCGACTCACACGCACGTGACCACCTTATCAAGTGCCGGATTGCAGTGAAGGCCACTGGGGAAATCACGGCTATGGAGGTTGACGATGTTGGCGCCGTAGGAGCGTATGGTATGCCGATGCGCTTCAATGTAGCGGAAGGCATGCATGTTGTCTGGCTTACGGGCTCTCCGTACGCTTTCAAGAATTACCGAGCGCGAACTCGCAGTCTGTACGTCAACAAAAATCTGATCGGAATGTATCGCGGCGTCGGTTATCCAATTGCTTGCATTCTAGCGGAAGTGCTGACCGATCTCGCTGCTGATGCTCTTGGTATCGATAGTGTCGAGTTCAAAAGACGGAATTACTGGCCAAAGGCGTCGCTGCCTTGCGTCACCACGGGTGGGATGCATCTGGAAACTGTGTCCTTCCATGAATGTCTTGAGAAACTCGTTCGCCTGATCAATTACGAAGAGCTTCGCAAAGAGCAGGCCGAGCTGCGCAAACGCGGGGTTTATCGAGGCATTGGTATTGCTACATTTTGTGAGCCAACCGCCAACGGGCCAGCGGCATATGGTCCGTCAGGCGCATGGATTACCTCGCAAGACGGGTGTGCATTACGACTTGAGCCGTCAGGCGCGATCCGCTGCACCACGAGCATCACTGATCAAGGTCAGGGCACGCTAACGGGAATAGCTCAGATCGTTGCTGATACCGTCGGTGTATCGATCGACCAGATCAGCGTAACCGGCGGTGACAGCGCGGCGGGACCTCATGGTGGCGGTGCCTGGGCCTCGCGCGGTACTGCAACCGGCGGCGAGGCAGCCCTGCGGGCCGGTACGATGCTCAAGCAAAATATCCTCGCGCTTGCTTCCGCGATCACTCAGACTCCCACTGATCGGTTAGATATCGTTAATGGCGAAGTCGTCAACGCACGCACCGGACAGCTTGTCATAACCTTGGCCGAAATTGGTCGTGTTGGATATTTTCGCCAGGATACATTGCCACCGGGTTTTGACGTGCAGCTTTCGGTCACTGCGAGCTTCGTCGCGAGCGACAAGCCGTATTACATGGCCAATGGCGTGCAAGCTAGCTACGTCGAGGTGGATTGCGAGACTGGCTTTATCACAATGCTTGGCCAGTGGGCGGTGGATGATTGCGGACGCGTCATCAATCCTCTGCTTGTAGACGAGCAGATCCGCGGCGGAATCGCACAGGGAATCGGCGCGGTCTTGTTTGAAGAGTGCGTCTACAGCGAGGACGGCAATTTACTCAATGGAACGATGGCAGACTATCTTGTTCCAATGGCCGGCGAGATACCCGACATCCTCGTGGAGCATGTGGAGACTCCGGAATTGTCGACCAAACTCGGTGCCAAAGGTGTCGGCGAGGGTGGTTTGATAGGAGCCATGGGTTCAGTGTGGGTCGCCGTGAACGACGCCTTGAAGCCGCTCGGAGCGAAAATACGGCATCAGCCCTTCACGCCGGAACGTGTCCTCGATGCACTGGCTCGAGCTCGGACGCCGTAGTTATGCCGCGAGGACTTTATGATAGGCGGTTTTCCTCGCCGCGACGCCCCGCCAGACCGTACAACGAAACGCAAAACAAGGTTTATGAGTACAATGAGTGAGACGCTTCCTTCTTTCGTGGATGTAATTGTGGTCGGTGGAGGTAATGCGGCGTTCTGCGCGGGCGTGGCTGCAGCCGAGCATAATGTCTCTGTGCTGATGGTTGAACGCGCACCGGAACAGGAAGCTGGCGGCAACAGCCGATTCACCGCTGGTGCTTTCCGCTGCGTCTATAATGGGATTGACGATTTGCGCCGTTTGATGCCTGACCTCACAGACGAGGAAGTGGCCAAATCTGACTTTGGTACGTATACGGAAGAAAAGTTCTTTGACGACATGTATCGCGTCACCGAATATCGCACGGATCCCGAACTTTGCGAAATACTGGTCAGACGCAGCAAAGAAACGATGCTGTGGATGCGCGACAAGGGCGTACGATTCATGCCGATCTGGGGCCGCCAAGCTTACCAAATCGAGGGCAAATTCAAGTTCTGGGGCGGACTCACGATTGAAGCGTGGGGTGGCGGGCCGGGGTTGGTCGACGCGTGGACCAAGATCGCGCGCAAGAACAATGTGGCTATTGCCTACGGAGCGCGAGCTTTATCACTGATCGCAGACGACGATGGTGTGAAAGGCGTGCGCGTCAAGTACAACGGAAAAACGCGCGAGGTAAAGTCAAAATGCGTGGTGCTCGCCGCCGGCGGGTTCCAGGCCAATACTGAGATGCGCACGCGCTACCTCGGGCCGCTCTGGGAGCTCGCCAAGATCCGCGGCACCCGCTTCAACACGGGCGATGCCATCAAAATGGCGCTGGAGATTGGTGCCATGCCGACGGGCAATTGGTCTAATGGCCACGCTGTCGGTTGGGACCGCAACGCGCCTGAATTTGGCGATCTTTCTGTTGGCGACAATTTCCAGAAGCACTCGTATCCGTGGGGCATCATGATCAATGCCAATGGCCAACGCTTCGTCGACGAGGGTGCCGACTTTCGCAATTACACGTATGCAAAATACGGCGGCGTGATCCTGATGCAGCCAAAGCAGTTCGCTTGGCAGGTGTTTGATGCCAAAATCATTCCCATGCTGCGCGACGAATACCGAATCAAACGAGTCACCAAAGTGCGCGCCGACACGCTGGAAGAGCTCTGCAATAAGCTCGACGACGTCGACGGGGCGAAGGCGCTGGAGACGATCAAAGCTTACAACGAGGCCGTAATGACCGAGGTCAAGTTCAATCCCAACATCAAGGACGGGCGCGGAACCAGGGGGTTGGCCATTCCGAAGTCGAATTGGGCCAATACAATCGACGAACCGCCGTTTGAAGCCTATGCGGTGACCTGTGGGTTAACTTTCACCTTCGGTGGGCTCAAAATCGATACCAGTGCCCGCGTCATGGATACCGACGGCTTGCCGATTTCCGGCCTATTCGCCGCTGGCGAACTGGTCGGCGGATTATTCTATTTCAACTATCCAGGCGGCACTGGATTGATGAGCGGTTCGGTGTTTGGCCGTATCGCCGGGACTACCGCCGGTCAATGTGCGGCACAGTCGTTGTAGGGAGAACTCTCAATCAAGACCACGGAAGGACGGACGATCATGGCATTCTTAAAAATTCTTGCGTCTATCCAGGACGCCCTTAGCCGAATTGGATTTGTTCTCGCCGCGTCCGTACTTGCTATCATTTCCGCGGCTTACTGCTACGAAGTTGTTTCCCGCTATTTTTTTAATTCCCCGACTATTTGGGCGAGCCCTCTCGTTTCGTATTCTTTATGCGTTACTATTTTTTTGGCGCTTCCTGATCTCGCACGGCGTGGTGAGCATATTTCGATTGATCTACACGAGTCTTGGCTTTCATCGAAAACAATAAAAATCCTAAAAAGAGCTACCAATTTCGTCGCCGCCGCTTTCTGCTTTGCGGCGGCTTGGATAACCGCCGAGCAAGCATGGAGTGAGTTTGTCGCGGGCGTTATGACAAATAGCTATGTTCCAATTCCGAAATGGTGGGTTTTTATTTTCATCCCATTCGGGTTCCTGAATGGGGGCGCATTTTTTATGAGACAGACATTCGGCGAGTTGCCTCAGACCCATGAGGAGGCGGTGCTATGATTTCGATAATCGTAACGATCGGTGTAGCTCTTGGCATTTTGGTTGTTCTTCTCGCCGGAGGCGCGCCGGTTTTTGTTGGATTTCTCGCTGTTAACACGATAGGCGTCCTCTACTTTTTTGGACCGAACGGATTCGGTCTATTCGCTAACAGCATCTTTACGACGGCGACGACCGACACACTTTCCGCTGTGCCGCTTTTTATCGTCATGGGAGAGTTATTGTTTCGCTCCGGAACGATGGAGGCGCTTTTCGATTCGCTAGACCGGCTAGTCGGACGGGTTAGAGGACGCCAATACATTCTATGTATTTTATTGTCTGGAATCCTTGGTGCGTTATCGGGCGCCGCGATGGCTGTTGCCGGGCTGCTCGGTCGTTCGCTTTATCCCGCCATGGTGAAGCGCGGCTATGATCCGACGCTGACAGCTGGAACAATTTTGGGCGGTGCAAGCCTCGATCCAATTATTCCGCCAAGCGTGCTAGCCGTCATTTTGGCGACTGTAGCGCAAGTTTCGACCGGGAAGTTACTGATCGCTGGTATGGGACCTGGCATTCTCTTGATTGTAATGTTTCTGGTCTACGTGGGGGTCAAGCTCTGGTTCAACCCAGGCCTCGCGCCCGAACTTGCAACGGAAGAAGACCGCAAGAAGGGCAGCATCATTGGTGCTGTTCTGCAGATGATTCCTGCGTGCTTTATTTTTTTCCTAGTGATGGGCCTGGTGATGCTTGGAATTGCTACACCCACGGAGGCAGCCGCCTGTGGTGTCGCTGGCGCAATTTTATTGGCTTATTATTATGGAGGCCTAAGCGTTTCGATGCTCCGCGACTCTTTTTATGCTGGCGTCACGGTCTCTGCATTGTTGTTGCTGATTATGTGCTCCGCTGTGATGTTTAGCCAGCTCATAACATTCGTTGGTGCGCCGCAGCTTTTTGGTGAACTCGTTCAAGTTGTAAATCTGCCAGTTTACGCGACCATTTTTATCATGCTGGCAATTCCTTTCTTCCTTCACATTTTTCTTTTCCTCGACCAGGTTGCGTTGTTTTTCATACTTATCCCTATCTACAAGCCGATCTTGGTCAACTTTAATGTCGACCAAATTTGGTTTTTCACTCTGTTACTTATCGTCGCGACCGTCGGGGGTATTACGCCGCCGTTTGGGTACACGCTTTTCGCGATGAAAAGCGCGCTTCCGAACTCCTCAATGACAGATCTTTATAAGGCGTCTTGGCCATTCGTTTGGCTCATCACCGGAAGCATTTTCATAATCGGTGCCATTCCCGGTATTGCGACTTGGCTTCCGAATTTGATGGGGCCCTAACAGGCGGGCCTAGTTCGAGGGCGCAATCCGCTCGGAGAAACCCCAGCGCTGCAACGCGCGACTCATAGGATGTGAATAGCTATCAGATAGCGGCCTGCCGCAGGCTGCCCTCGCTTCTTTTATTGACATCCAAGTTTCATTGGCGTTCAATATTTGTAACACAGTCATCTATCTGTCTGAACAAGGATAATACCGTTAATGCCGTGGTTTGATCAGTTATTTTGACAGCAAAGGGAGGGTCCGACGATGCGATATCGGGGTATGGTTGCGGCAATATTTGCCGGGGTGGTCGGGATGGTGATGTCGGGTTCGGCGGTGGCCGTCGAACTACGGGCGCTGTCGAGTTGGGATCAGACTTATCCCGTAAGACCCGTTTTTCTCGAATCGTTTCTGAAGAACGTCGAGGCCGCATCGAAAGGCGATATCAAATTCACCGTCAGCGGGCCGGAAACCGTTCCTCCTTTTGAGCAGCTCCAGCCGGTGAGCAGCGGCGTTTTTCAAGTGCTGTTGACGCACGGCGCCTATCACGTTGGTCAGACCCCTTATTTGCTAGCGATCGAAGCACTCGGCG
>DASREJ010000208.1:0-13882 GCA_035652115.1 Bryobacteraceae bacterium | reverse complement strand
GAAATCGGGCCAGTGAACCCGATTATCAATCAATACGCTGTTCAGAGCCGGATACATTCGGCCTTCCGCGGCGAAAGCTTTTCGGAGGAATGGTGCGGATGCTGCTAGTTTGAGAATTTCGCGGCGAGTCACGGTGTGGGGTTATTTGCCAGCCGTATCGAGATACGGTGAACAGCAGGCCGGTTGAGTGTGCTTGAACTCCATCAGTTCTGCGCGCGTGTCGTTAGGATCGTACAAGTTGAGCTGCCACTTCCCATCGCGTCCGATCTTTGGTGGCTGTGGAGGCGTGTAGCCGCGGCTCAATATCGTTTTGTACGCGGGCTGAATGCTTTCAACACCGAGCGCTAAGTGATGCATTACGCCTAGTTGCTTCGGCGTCGGATTGTGGACATTAAGCATATATTCAAGCCAATCGGCTCCATCCGGAACGCGCATGTCTATCCAGTCCGTCTCCGTATCGTTCTTTCCGCCGTACCAAATCATCTGAAAACCCAGGATGTCGCGGTAGAAACGATCGGCTGCCTCGCGATCGTGAACGGTCGCGCCCACATGAATAATCCGCTGTGAAATGCGCGTATCGGGCATCAGCTTGCCGAAATTATTGCTGTGCAGCGAACCCGGCATGTATTGCACGAATTCGACGTTGTGGCCTTCCGGATCTTGCACCATCATGCTCACGTTCTTGTCCAGTCCTAGCTTTAAGGTACCCGGTACTTTCACGCCCTTGGCCGCAAGGTAATCGCGCAACTGCTGAATGTTCGTAGTCTCAAATGCAAAGTGCGTCATGCGGTCGTCGCTCAGGTTTGTCAACGCCGGAAAGATTTCAATGTATTGATGATCGTTGACCTTGTAGTAATTCAGCATCAAACCGCCCGTAGGTTTGTCCAGGCTGAAGTGTTCGTAGCCAAGGACATGACCGTAGAAATTGTCGGCGGAGGCGAGGTCGCTAACTCTCAGCCCAATATGCGCGACCCCGATGATCGGTGGCCGCTGCGCCGCGGGCGGAGGCGTTTGTGCCATAGCCGCGATATAAGCGCCAGCCAAAACGAAAATGCGCGTCACGCGGCGGCACATAAGCTATTGTGCTCCGTCCGGCTTCTTGGCATTGCGCAACACCTTTGTTAATGCGGAAATGGCACGATCGACATCTTGCTCCGTGATGATATATGGCGGCAGGAAACGAAGCACCAAATCGTGAGTGCAGTTGAACAGCAAGCCCTCCCTGATTCCATCCAACACGAGCTGCTTGCCGGAAAAAGCAAGTTCCACTCCGATCATCAGCCCCTGTCCCCTGACTTCCTTGATAAATGGGAATTGCCGCATCAACTCCGTTAACTTCATGCGGAAGTACACGCCCACCGAATTGATGGAGGGCAGGAGTTCATCGAGAATGTCAAAAAACTCGAGTGCAACGCGGCAGGCGAGCGGACCGCCGCCATACGTGGATCCGTGCATGCCGGGTTTGATACTCGTGCCGGCGTTTTCCGTAGCGACGACCACTCCAAGCGGAATGCCGCAGGCCATTGGTTTGGCCGCAATCACAATATCGGGCATGATTGGGGTATCGAAGAGCTGATACGCGAAATGCAAGCCCGGACGCCCGACGCCGCATTGAATCTCGTCGAAGACAAGCAGAGCGTTATATCGATCTGCCAGCTCGCGCGCTTTGCGGGCAAACGGTTCGGAAACCGGATAGATGCCGCCCTCGCCTTGAATTACTTCAAGCACAATGCCGGCGGTGTTTTCGTTTACAGCAGCTTCCAGCGCTTGCAGATCGTTTCGGGCGACAAAAGAAGCGCCTGGAAGCAACGGCTCAAAATCCTTCCGGTATTTCGGCTGGCCTGTAATGGAAAGCGCGCCCAGCGTCCGTCCGTGGAATGAGTTGTCTAGCGAAATGATGTTGATCTTCTTGGGACTGACCGAGTTTCCGTGCGCGCGGATCATCTTGAGTGCGGTCTCCATCGCCTCCGCGCCGGAGTTACAGAAGAAGCTACGCTTCAGGCCGGTGATCTTCGCTAGTCGCTCTGCCAGGCGGCCTTGATACTCGTGATAGTAAAGGTTCGACGTGTGCAGCAGAAGGCCGGCTTGCTGCCGGATGATTTTCGTGATGCGTGGATGCGCGTAACCCAGCGAGTTGACGCCGATCCCGCTGATCAGATCGAGGTAACGATTGCCTTCAAGATCGTAGACGTAACAACCTTTTCCGCGGTGCAGCGCCAGTGGATAGCGCGCATAGTTCTGTACTAGGTAATTGCGCTCCAAAGCGGCGATCTCTTCGAAAGGTGACAACACCTCCGGCTCGGGAGTCACGGTCGTAGCCATACCCTCCATAATACGGATAGAAGCGCACAAGGCGCTTCACTTGCGATCTAAAACGTAATCGAAATTGACAAGCCCGTTGCGGTAATCGAGCGATAAGCGGAATAACGTCAGTACCGGGAATCCCAGAATTCCGGCGATGCGCACTTCCTGATGTTCCGGATTGTTGTTCAAGCTGAAAGAAGTTAGATCCAGATTGTGTTGGCGGAACCGCGCGAATTGCAAATCCGCCTTGTCCGCCGCGAAGACCTGATTCACTGAACCGGAAAGTCCTTTGACGTGCATATATGCGTCTCCATGAATCTTCGTGGTCAGGCGCGCAAATGTTGAATCGAGCATTGACATTCCGGAACCGGTATCGATGAGAAACAGACCCGTCGATTTTCCATTTACTGTAGTCGTGATCTCCAGATGATGGCCGAAACGAAATACCGGTGTGAAGCCGGCCTCGCTCGGGAGCGGAGTGCGGTCGTAGCCTTGCGGATTAGGCTCACGTTCCGGCAAAGGGACCAGATGAACTGTGCGTCGCTGAAAATCGATAGTAATCAGATAATCAGAAAAAACATCGGCGCCCAGCAGGCCGTCAGTAGTGTCGGTTAGGCCTTTCTTTCCTTCCGTCGCTCCAAAGACACACGTTTGGTAGTTCAACGTGCCGATACTGCACGTTTCTGCGACGGCCAGAAAACCGCTTCTCCGGCCCTTGTCCCCAATTCCGCCAATCTCAATGGAACCCACGTGATTTAGTCCGGCCTTGTCGATAGCCGCCTGTGTGAGCAATAAGCCGCTGGCGCCCGTGTCCAGCATCAACGTAAGGTTCTTGCCGCCTTCTATCGACATGCGGACCCCCACGCCGACAACACGTGGGCCGTCATGAAGGTAAAGCAGAGGCAAAGTCGTCTCTTCCCGCGGGCCATCGAGTTCGAAAGGTTTTCGCTTATCGAGTTGGCCACGTAGATCTGTGCCGGTCTCTTGCGCTTGCGCAAGATGCCGATAAAACCAGGGATGGCTTTGAATGAAGGGTGGCAGCTCTTCTCTGCGTTTTTCCGGCGTGAGATATCGCATGAACGCCAGGGTGATGAGCGAGTCGTCAGGATCCATGGCGTGGGCACGCAAGCAGAACAAACGCGCCGTGCGGTACATAGAAGCTGCGTAGTAAAGGCGATACAAACCGTAGTAAGCGCGCGCAGTCTCGTCTTTCAACTTGGCCGCCGCCTTGTATAAGCTCTCCGCTGCCGGCAGATCGCTCATGTAAAAGGCGAACTCGCCGCGCGCCGCAAGAATTTCCGGCGATTGCGGAAAAGCTTGCGCGTCTTCATTGGCTGCATCTGCCGCCTCATCCACGCGTCCCTGATAAACCAGTGCCGAGAGCAATGCCGCTCGCAGAACCGCGCTTTTCGAGTCTTTAGCCACCGCCTGCTGAAGCAAGGGAATGGCACTGGCGTAATCGCCGCTCTTATAGACCGTCAACGGGTCTGCGGGTTCGCTGCCGCGCAAAACAAGCGCGAGAGCAAAAAGGCATATCGCTGGGGACATGGACCGAGTGCGTTTACTTTAACAAAACTCTGAGGCCGCGCACTACTCTCTCCTATAAATCAACGAAACTTTCGTTCTCCCCACCAGCCGGTATCCCGACATCCATTGTTTTATTTCTGGATAAACTTCTGGCCGCAGTCTGGGATTCAGCGGACCCAGCCCATCCACAATCCAGGTCGGGTGCGTCTGGATAACTTTCTGCCGGTTCGCGGCGGCAGGACCCCCATAGATCGCATCAGTGACATGCAAGTGACGGTCGGCTGGCACGCCCGTAAGAGGCTGCGAGTCCCAAAACACTCCCGGCGCGACCAGTCGCGTGTACACGTAGATATCAGGCCGGTAACCCCAGATGAACAGCATGTCGCCCGGTCGGGACATGCCTTTCAAAAGCTGTGCAACATCCTGGCTGTCGAGATCGAGATTTACATCGATCCAGTTCGGACTTTGCCCTCTCAAATCGTCAAAGGCGAGCGAGAAATAGCGCGGCCCAAAGCGGATGAACGGCACCAAGAGACAAATAGCCAGGATGCTCGAGGCAACTTTTCGATGACGTCCGTGAACCGCCACGACGATCCCGCGTGAAGCTGCTATTACCATCCCCGGTAGAACCTGCAGGAAATAACGAGGCGCAAAGCGTGTGCCCAGCCAGACAGCTACGAAAGACAATGCGAGCCAGCTTCCGATTTTCCATTTCTCGCCGCGCGAAAAGCCCAGGAAACCGAATCCGGCGCTCAACGCCAAAGCGCTGTGAAATCCTAGCCAGTCTGTTGTTCGAATAATGCCCAGTTCTATCGGATGTGCAAGAGGTGAACCCTCTGTATAGGTAAGCCCCCAACGCCACACCTGCTCGAGATAGCCAGGCCACGCGCCGAGAAAATACAATGTTCCAGCGCTGACCACCGTTGGAATGGCGAATCCAATAGCTAAAAGCAAGCAATCGCGCCAAAGCCACAGTGCGCAAATGAGCAGTACCAGCAGCCCCTTCGCATTTACCAGGAATGCAATCCCGGCAAAGATCCCTGCCCAAAATGGTTGCCGGCGGGCCGAAAGATAGATCGCGGCAAGATGCGGCACCATCATCAACGCGTCCACAGCAAACGGAATCACGGCTGTTGGCAGGTAGAACGCCATGAAGAAGGCAAAAAGCAACGCCGCGGCAAATGCCTCAGCTTCAGACCACCAGCGCCGGGCTATCTTGTAACACAACCAGCAAGCTGCTAAAACGTAGGCGGCATCCAGCAGACGCAGCAACCAACCGGAATAACCGCCAATCGCCAAATAGTAGAGCGCGCTCAGCGGAGGCTTGTCGTACCAGAAATCGCGGTACGGAATCTTGCCGTGCAAGATCTGGATAGCCGCCGCAATATGATAGTCTTCATCGGTCCACAAAAGGTGTACGTGGGCGAAACGGAAGCAGGCAAGCAGAACGATCAGCCCGATTAGCCAAACGCGTCGCGGAATCGGAAACGGGTTCTTCGCAACGGCGGTTTGCACTCACCGCGTATCATAAGACATACGCAGAAATGGCAGGAACTGAGCGCCTAGTGGAATCTTCCATACGAAAAAGAACGCTTCAAACTGTGGAGATTTCCAAGTCGTACAGTGGCCGTAAGGTTGTTGATAACGTTACGGTGCGCGTGGAGCAGGGCGAAGTCGTGGGCCTGCTTGGACCAAACGGCGCCGGAAAGACCACATCGTTCTATATCATCGTCGGGCTGATCAGTCCGGAATCCGGCGAAGTGTTGCTCGACGACGAACCGATTACAGATCTGCCGATGTATCTGCGTGCCCGCCGGCGCATCAGCTACCTGCCGCAAGAGCCCTCCGTTTTTCGCAAACTCAGTGTGGAAGACAACCTGATGGCGATTTTGCAGACCCTGAACTTGAGCCGCCGCGAACGGCGCGACCGGATGCAGGAACTGATAAGCGACCTGGGCCTCGAAACGGTGCGTCACAGCAAGGGCTACATGCTTTCGGGAGGCGAACGGCGTCGTGTGGAGATCGCCCGTTCTTTGGTCCTGCAGCCCGATTTTATTTTGCTGGACGAACCGTTTTCCGGCATCGACCCAATTCAGGTAATCGAATTGCAGCGAATTATCCAGGATTTGAAGCGCCGCGGAATCGGCATCCTGGTTACGGATCACAATGTCCGCGAAACGCTTGCTGTAACCGATCGCGCCTACATCATTAGCAATGGACGAATTTTCCGCGCCGGTTCGCCCGACTCTTTAAGCCGCGACCCGGAAGTCCGTCGCATCTATCTAGGCGAAAACTTCTATTACGCGCCGAGTATGGCAAGTTAACTCGCCTACAATTCCAGCCGCTTTTACTCGCTTGTATTACCCCGATTGAGCGGGGCTAGCGCCCGCCAAAAGGCCCCGAAACCTTAGCCCACACCGGCTTTTTCCTGACCCGGCACCCCGCTCCAGCGGTGTTAGACTGAAGATCGAATGAGTTCGCTTTCGCAGCGCCTGCATTTAGGAGTCCAGCAAAAGCAGATACTCACGCCTGGCCTGGTTCAGATGGTCACGGTGCTTCAGCTCAACCGAATGGAGTTGAAGGACATGATCATTAACGAAATTGCAGAAAATCCCGTCTTGGAAGAGGGATCGGAAGCCGCGGAGGAACTGACCCCGGCTGAAGTCCAGTCCTTATTAGAGCGCGAGCGCCAATCCGACCCCGCCGACCAGGCAATTCTGGATAAAGTAGAACAACAGGAATCGCTACAGGCCTTCGAAGCAAGAACCGAAGCAGAATACTCCATTGATGGCGTGGCCGACGGTGCCGAATCTCCTGCCGCTGTGGCAACTACGGTGGAGGAGCCACCGAAGACTGACCCCTTCGAAGAAATCGACTTCGGTAGTTTCTTCGACGACTATCTCGATCCTGGCTTCAAAAGCCCAGCATCGGAATCGTTCGAGAAACCGTCTTTTGAAACCTTCCTTTCTTCGCCGGTCACGCTCAGCGATCATTTGCAATCACAGCTTAGCGTTTTGATTTTGCCCGAACGCGTTCGGCAGGCAGCGAACAGCATTGTCGGCAACCTGGAGGAAACCGGGTACCTGACGACGCCGCTTGAAGAGATCGCGGTCGCCGAAGGCTTAAGTCTCGCCGACGTACAAGGCGGGTTGAAGGCCGTTCAGTCGCTTGATCCCACCGGTGTAGGAGCACGAAATCTGCAGGAGTGTTTGCTGCTGCAATTGGATGCCCGCGGGTGCCGCGACGGAGTCGCCTGGAAGATCATTCACGATCATTTGAAGTTGTTGGAGAGCCGGCAGCTTTCGCATGTGGCAAAAGCCATGGGCCGGCCGATGAATCACATTCAGATTGCCGTAAATGTCATTCAGCATCTGGACCCGGCGCCCGGACTGCGCCATTCGGGCGGCGGCGCGCGTCAGGTTGAGCCCGACGTTTACATCGAAAAAGAGGGCGAAGACTACGTTATTACCCTGAATGATGACGACATTCCGCAGATTCGTCTAAACGGCGAATACAAGCGAATGGTCGATCGCGAGCAGGAGCCCAACAAAGATATCCGGAATTATGTGAAGGAGCGATACGCCTCCGCGCTGCAACTGATCAAAAACATCGAGCAGCGAAAACAGACTATCCTGCGCGTCTGCCAATCCATCGTGCGGCGGCAGACCGAATTTTTGGAACACGGGATTGATCTGTTAAAGCCAATGATGATCAAGGAAGTCGCGGAAGAAATTGGCGTGCATCCTTCTACTGTGAGCCGTGCGGTTGCCAACAAATACGCCCACACGCCACAAGGGGTTTTCGAACTCAGATACTTCTTTTCGGAAGCGGTGCAGGGTCCTTCGGGAAGCGCTACTCCGCTGCTGATTGTGAAGCGTCGCGTTAAGAAGATGATTGAGGATGAAAATGCGGCTCATCCACTTACCGATGAGCAGATTACTGCTCGCCTGCAAGCTGAAGGAATTCAAGTCACTCGGCGCACGGTCGCCAAGTATAGGGAGGACATGAAGATTCCTTCGACACACCAGCGCCGCATACGCGCCTAACTAAGTAGCTATCATTGCCGATCCGCGAGCCGGATTCGTTACCGGCCCGCTCAAGGAGGGAATATGAAAGTCATCTATTCCGGAAAAACAAAAGAATTTACCCCTGAGCTGGAGGAAAAGGTCAGCGCGAAGCTGAACAAGTTGAGTAAGTTTGTGGAGCAGCGCGGCGAGCGCGAAGTTCACCTTACTCATCAGACAGAGCGTCACCTGCACAAGGTAAAGCTCACGATGAATTTCTACGATCATGGTTTGGTCGGAGAAGGTGCGGGCAGCGATCTCCCCGCCGCGGTGAGCCAGGCGATTGAGAAGCTTGAAAAGCAGCTCCTCGAAGCCCGCACGCGTTGGCGTGATACCCATCGTGACGCGAAGTCTGTCAGATCGAGCAAGGAAGAGTGGGAAGGAAATACGCCCGCAGCCGAATCCCAAGCCGTCGAGACCGCGTCCAAAGCAAACGGCAACGGCGCTGCGCGTAAACCGAAAGTCTTTCGTGTCAACTACGCTGAAGATCGCAAACCAATGACGCTCGAAGAAGCTATGCTGGAGCTCGAAAAAGACGGCGACTACGTTGTCTATCGTGATTCGAGTCGCGATTGTCTCTCCGTGTTGTTGCGCCGCCCCGATGGCAACTTCGATTTGATTGAATCGTAAAAGTCATCCTCTAAGAGCGCCTCGCTAAACTCAAACTAGACCGCGCACGTCTGTGCGCGCTGAAGACCACCAGCTTAGTGTCTACTACGCCCAAACTCAAAGCAGACGCCGCCGGACCGTCACCGGCGAGGCACGAACGCCCCGCGGACCTCGTCATCATCACAGGAACCAGCGGCTCAGGCAAACAGACGGCCTTGAAAGCGTTTGAAGATCTCGGGTTCTACGCCGTAGACAACCTGCCCATTGCGCTCCTGACAAAATTTGCCGATCTCACAACGGATTCGAAAAGTCGCAAGCGCGCCGCGCTGATTATCGATATTCGCGAAGGCGAGGCTCTGAAGCAGTTTCCGGCTATTTACGCTGAATTGACCCGGATCTCCACGCCCACCTTGCTTTTCTTGGACGCCGAAGACGAAATCTTGCGGAGGAGATATAGTGAAACCCGCCGTCCGCATCCGCTCGGCATTAATTCTCCTGTATTGAGAAGCATCGCCGAAGAGAGAGAGCAGCTTGCGCCCATTCGCGCGCTGGCGGACGTCTTTATCGATACATCCAAGCTGAACGTACACGAGCTGCGCCGCGCCATTGGCGACAAATTCCAGGGCACGCACCGCACCGGCAACATCACCGTCTACGTCAACAGCTTTGGCTTCCGCTACGGTGTCCCTCCGGATAGTGACCTGGTCTTCGACGTCCGCTTTCTGCCGAATCCGAACTACATTCCCGAGTTTAAGAATCTGACCGGCAAGCATCCGAGCGTGGCGCGATATATACGATCTTTCCCCCAGACAATGGAGTTCATCAACCGGATATCAGAGTTGCTGATCTACTTGTTGCCTCACTACATTCGCGAAGGCAAGAGCTATCTAACCATATCCATCGGCTGCACCGGCGGACATCATCGCTCGGTTCTAATCGCAAATGAAGTTCACAAGCGTCTGACGAAAGCGGGATTCACGGTCAAAGAAGGGCATCGCGATGTTAATCGCAAATAGAACTTACTGAACAACCGCTTTTGAACCCGCGCTCAACTGGTTCAAGTGGTAGTCGGAGTAGTGCTCTTCTTCTCTGGTGCGATATCCGTATAAGCCCAATACACTGGCGTTCACGGACTGAGTAAAACATTTCGGCAGCCACACGCCGGCGACAGGCGCTTGATTCAGTTGAAACTTTGTGCCCGGCTTTACCTGCGCGATAAACAGGCCGAACTGGACGGGGCTGAATACTTCCGCTTCGACTTTTGCCCAGTGGAAGCCTGATTTGTCGATCCAAAGTCGTCCGCGCATACCCGTAAGTACTTTGGCGCGCTCCACTGGCGGGTGATAATCGGGACGCGGCAGCGCGTCTAGCACGTAACACTCCGCGCCTTCAACCATCTCTTCACCCACCAGCCTGAAGTTGAATGCTTCAACCATCTGCTGCATGAGCAGGTGCTCTTCAGCGCGGCCGTTTTGATATTTCCCGATGCGCGTCCGCCGGTCAGCGGGGGTCTCCTGCTGTCGGCGTAAGATCTCGCGTTGCAGCTTTGCATTTTCCTGCGCGGCGCGAGCGCGGCTCAGCGGTTCGTTATCAATAGCAATCAGCCGGTTGTAGGGCGATCCCTCAATCATCACGACCTCATAGGTCCTTGACGACTGCGGCTGAACCTTGCCCGATGAGTCAACCTTGCCCTTCAGGTCGAGTTCTTGGTAGGCGTACTGAGGCTGAGCCTTCCAGTCTGCTGTATTCGCCGCAACAGAACGGCGGATGATTTCGGTAGTTGAAGGGTTCGAAACGTCGTGGTTGGCAGTAAAGGCCGGTCCAACAATACTGAGTCCAACGGCGAACACTGAAGTTGCTCGAAGCCCACGGACCGTTTGCATGGATCGCCTCTGCTTTAAGCCTACAGCAAAAATAGGACCATACCTAAATAGCTAAAAATACGGCCCTTTCTCACCGTCTAGGTTGCTGTAAGCGCGAAAATTTACAATCGGGGCGGAAACAATATTCCCTCGGTAGGCGTGGGTCAAAGCGATTGACGAAGACGCTGCTCGACTGGTCCGCGATACGTGCGGCTCAGCCGCACTCGCTTACCGCTTTTCAAAACGACCTCGAATTCTCCGTGAGAGATCGGCTCCAGATGCGCAACGCACGCCAGATTCACAATCGCAGAACGATGGATTCGTATGAAATGACGCGGGTCCAGTTTCGATTCGACATCGGCCAGCGATGAACGGTACAAAACGCCTTTTTCACCGATATGCAACACCACATACATCCCGGCCGCCTCAATGCACTCCAACTCCATCGCGTCCAAAAACCGTCTTGTGCCGCTCCCTTGATGACGAACCGTTCGATCGGCCACCGGTGAACAACGTCTGAGCTCAACATTTGTTTCACTCGTTCGGCGAATTCCCGATGTCCGCGGTCATCCAGCCGCGCACGTGCTCGGTTCATAGCCGACCGGAACCGCTGGTCGCTATAAGGTTTCAGCAAATAGTCCAGGGCGTTCGCTTCAAAGGCGCGGATAGCATGTTGATCGTAGGCCGTCACAAAAATGTGAGCGGCATCAGCGGAATGCCCACCGCGTCAATGACGCCGACTCCATCTAGTTCCGGCATCTTTACATCCAGAAAAACTAGATCCGGCCGGCAGGAGCGGATCATATCCACCGTCATCCGTCCGTCGGTGGCTTCCCAAACGGAACCGACACCGGATTCCTGGCGCAACCTGATATTGTTTGGCGAGCCACGCCCCCAAGGTCATCCAATAGACGATCCACACCCACAGAAACATCCCGCTGTTGACCGATTGCAACAGCACTCCGGGATCGACCACTGCCTGAAACGGACCAAGCCCGAGCAAGGCTTTTAATCCCCTTCCCCGGAAACAACGGATGAACGTTATAATGCGCAGAAACCGAGAGGAGTTCCATGAAGCCATTTCAGGCGAGGAAATGCCCAGCGATTTGTGCGGCTTTGGTGCTACTGCTGCCGCTTCTGGTCGTGCGCGCTCAGGATACGAAGTCCAACCAGGATATATCGAATGCGCATAGCCGCGATGGGAAAAAGTTGTTCGGTACTGCGGCTGCCTTGCGTGTGGCGCGCGTATCCGCGCCCCGTCTTTCGCCGGATACTTCACGAGTAGCCTATCTCGTCTCCGAAACCAAGATGGAGAAAGACAAGCCCGGGAAGACGGTCACTCAACTCTGGATAGCTCCTACTGCGGGTCCGGCGGGAGCGGCGCGGCAATACACGCGCGGCGAAGAGAACATATCGGCAGTGACGTGGTCGCCGGACGGTAAGCTCATCGCGTTCCTGATGAACGCCGGAGATGAAAAAGACAAGAAGCCGCAAGTCTGGTTTATGTATGCTGACGGGGGTGAACCGTGGCAAGTAACCAAGCATAAGGCGGGCGTGCGCGCGTTCGATTTCGCGCCGGACGGAAAAACGCTCGCGCTCGCGGCCGTCGAGCCGGAGAGCGCAGCACAGGAACAACGAACAAAGGATAAAGACGACGCCCAGGTTGTGGATCACGACTACAAGCTCGCTCAACTCTGGACGTGGGACATCGCCGGTGGTCAGGAGAAGGAGATCGTAAAAGGGAAGTTCACCGTGAGCGACCCGAAGTGGTCGCCGGATGGTTCGAAGATCGCCTTCACGCAGAATCCGACTCCGTTGCAGAACGATTCGTGGAATCAGGGCGCGTGGCTGGTAGATGTCGCAAACGGCCAGCAGCACAAACTGCCGGGCACGGCCAAATTTACTCACACGGCTCGATGGTCTCCCGACGGCAAATGGATCGCGTATCTATCGAACGAGACCAATCCGTCTTTTCACGTAAGCCTGGATGTGGCGCGAGCGGACGGGAGCGACTGCCGAAATGTGAGCGAAAAATTCGATCTGAACGCAGCCGAGCCAGTGTGGGCGCACGATGGCAGGACGATTTACTTCTCCTCCGACACCCGAGAGTCGGTTGAGATCTTTGAGGCGAACGTTACTTCCGGCTCGGTCCGGCAAGTGACGGAGAAGGGCGGCGTATTTGCGCTCAGCGAGATCGCGAAGAACGGTCAACTCGCCATCGGAACGTGGACGGATCCGATGCATCCGGCCGAAGTATTCCGCAGTGATCTGAAATTCGCGAAAGTTGAGCCCATCACGGACCAGAATGCCTGGCTGAAAGAATACGCCCTGGGCGAGACGGAAGTCCTCCACTGGAAGAGCAAGGATGGGACGGAAATCGATGGAGTCCTGACAAAGCCGGTTGACTTCAATCCCTCACGCAAATATCCGTTTTTGTTAAATCCGCATGGTGGCCCGACGGGCGTATCGTTGTTGTCGTTCAATCCCTCCGAGCAGATTATGGCGTCGAATGGATATTTGGTGTTGGAGCCCAATTTCCGTGGATCGACAGGGCGCGGAGAGAAATTCGCACGAGCGAATGAGAAAGATTGGGGCGGCGGCGATTATCAGGACGATATGAGCGGCGTGGACGCCGTAGTGCAGAAAGGCTGGGCCGATCCGGATCGCATGGGCGCGTACGGATGGTCGTACGGCGGTTACATGACGTTCTGGATTGACACGCAAACGGACCGCTTCAAAGCGATCTCACCGGGTGCGGGCTTGCCCGACTTATATTCGATGTACTCCCAAACAGATATCCATAACTATCTGGGCCTGTTCTTTGGCTTGAAAGCGCCTTGGGATAATTTCGACGAATATTGGAAGCACTCGCCCATGAAGTATGTGGACCAGGTGAAAACGCCGACGATGATCCTTCATGGACAGGCCGATACGCGCGTGCCGATTGCGCAGGCCGAAGAGTTCTATCAGGCGCTGAAAGAACGCGACGTGCCGGTAGAGTTTGTGACTTACCCGCGCGAGAATCACGGGTTCACCGAGCCGCACCACTTACAGGACCGATGGCAGCGGTATCTTGTGTTCTTCGGTAAGTATCTAAACAGTAGGCCGCAGACTGAACCAAAGGACGTCATCGAGCGAATGGAAAAGGATCTGCCGTCGTCGGCAACCTCAGCCGAAGCGGCATCGATTCACTAAAAACCAGCGGCGCGCGGACTGGTGCACTGCGCTGTTTCCCTACAGCAATTCCAATCGAATTTGTCTTCCCCCGCAGCGGCGGCTTTGCAGAGCGTTCCGAGCGTCACTGCCTCATTCACCGGGGCCCTGGATTCGTTGGCTGTAAGCTCGTTCAACGCCTTTTCGACGGCCGAAACGAAGTGACCTATGTTGCGCGATCGCGCAGCAAGACCCCCGATTCCCGCGCGGCATTTGCATCTTTGCAAGCCGCGCGATGCCGCCGTTCCATGACGTCCAGCCAACGCGTGCTGTCTAAAGCCACTCAAGGTGCGGATTTCGAAT
>DASREJ010000207.1:0-34155 GCA_035652115.1 Bryobacteraceae bacterium | reverse complement strand
CTGCCTGTCCGTCTGGTGTGCCATACGGGCGCATGATTGAGGCCGCGCGAGAGCAACTTGAGGCATCTAGCAGGCCGTCATTCTGGCAACGAGCCTCAAAGAAGCTATTTTTGGAAAAGCTCATTCCTTCTCGCAGCGGATTGCAGATTGCGGGAGCTGCTCTGTACGCCTATCAAATAACCGGATTGCAACGGCTCGTAAGGGCAACCGGAATTTTGAAGCCCTTTGAGCGGCTTGAACAATTGGATGCGCTGTCGCCTGAGGCGCAGATTCCGTTTTTCTTCCGGAAAATCGGCAGAACATTTCCGGCGAATGGCGAAAAGCGTTACCGCGTAGCGTTTCTTGCGGGCTGTATCGCCAATGTCGCCTTCGCCCGGCTGAACGAAGCAACCATTCGTGTACTGCAGAAGAATGGGTGTGAAGTTGTAGTGCCCCCCGGTCAGGGCTGTTGCGGAGCTCTCCATCTACATTCGGGGATGGCCGAGTATGCGCGCGGCTTGGCCCGAAAAAATATAGACGCCATTCCTACTGATGACTTCGATGCAATTTTGACAAATGCGGCAGGGTGCGGGTCGACATTGAAGGAATATGGCGAGCTGCTGGCGCGCGATGCCAGCTACGAAAAAAAGGCGCGCGAGTTCTCAAACAAGATGAAGGACGTCACCGAATTTCTAGCCGAAATCGATTTAAATCGAGATATGAGGCCGCTGAATGTCACGGTCACTTATCAAGATTCGTGTCATCTCGCGCACGGACAGAAGATCAAGCAGGCCCCGCGCAAATTGTTGAACTCAATTCCGGGTTTGAGGTACCGCGAGATGCCGATGGCTGATTTGTGTTGTGGAAGCGCGGGCATTTACAACTTGGCACACACGGATATGGCTATGCGCATTCTGGAAGCTAAAATGGCGAACGTCAATCTTACCGAAGCAGAGATCATAGCCACGGCAAATCCGGGATGTCTTTTACAGCTTGTCGCGGGTACGCGCTTGTTTGGCCATAACCAGCGCGTGGTACACGTCGTGGAAATACTCGACGAGGCCTATACGCCTGCAAATTAGCGATCAGTGCAGTTCTGGCTGTTGAAGAACTCAGTCCAAAGGCCGCTTCTTGAACGTTGCGGATATTTGTAATGCGCTTAAGAGATCGCGAATAGAAGACTCGGCGTTTGTCTGTGCCTGATCTAAAATCCCCAGTTGGAGGGCCGCGCCGCGAACCTCATCGAGAGCCTGCATGCGTGCCTTGTGCTCTAAATCGGGATCATAGGGGATCCAAGGTGTCCACCAAGTGATTTGACGATCCCAAACTTTAGTTTGTTTTTCGTCAAGATAAACGTTGAGCAGCTTGGCTTGCGGCAACACGATGAGAATGGATTGCTTGCCGCTGTAAACGATATCGTTTGCTCTTAGCTTGGATAGATCCACTCCAGCGAGCGCTTCACCCTGCACCATCAATAAGATCGATTCTTCTCCGACGGGCACCTTGGGCTCGCGCATACCGACAACGCGCTGAATGCTGTATTTGACCGTAGCGAGGTGATTGAGCCGTTGGACCTGAGTAACGACGGATTCTGAATTGAATTCACGAATTCCGAAGGCGCGCCTGAGCGCGGCGGAGCCTAGTGTGACCAAGAGCAACAAAAAGAAGGCAGCCATGGAAACAACAGCTGCGATCTTCCACTTCATGCGTTCCGGAGTCCTGCCGTTAGTGTAGCGATGAAGGCCTGAGCTACTCGTATCTGAGAGCTTCCACAGGATCGAGCCGCGCAGCCTTGCTGGCCGGCCAGATACCGAAGAATAGCCCGGTGCCAGCCGAAACGATGAGCCCGAGCGCAGCAGCCCAGAGGGGCACACTTGTTGGCAAGCTAGTGAAGATCAATCGGCTGACCACTGCAATGAGCCACCCGAAAATGATGCCGGCGACGCCTCCAAGGGCTGTCAAAACCACTGCTTCAACAAGAAATTGCAGCACGATGTCGGATTTTCGAGCGCCTATTGCTTTGCGGACGCCGATTTCCTTGGTCCGTTCCGTCACGGATACCAGCATGATATTCATCACACCAATGCCGCCGACCAGAAGACCAACTGAGCTAAGAACAATCATCACCAGCGCGACCATCGACGTGATCTGGCGAAAATCGCTCACCATTTGATCCGCAGTGGACATCGCGAAATCGTCAGGCTTCTTATATGGCACGCGACGATTTATGCGAAGAATGACTCGGATCTGGTCAAGCGCGGCGGAGAGTTGCCCTTGCTTCGCGTTTACGCTAACGAACATATCTTTGTTCGTCGGGTAGTCTTTGCGAAATGTGAAATAAGGCAAAAGCACGCGCAGGTCGTCTTGGCCAAAGAATGAAGCGGCCGGCTTGTGCATGGTTCCGATCACGAAGTATTCGTGCCCGTCGACGGTGATCGGCTTGCCGAGTGGATCGACATTGGCATACAAACTCCTTGCCAAATCGGCGCCGATGACAGCAACCGGAGCCGCACGGCGGTTGTCCTGGTCCGTTATGAAGCGTCCCAGATCGATGTCGGCCTGACCGGCATTGGCATATTCTTCTTCGACGCCCGAAAGATTAACGCCATACATGTCATTGCCCTTGTAACGCGCCTGAACAGTGTTGCTGTTCCTAAACGCGTTGGGGGACACGCTTTCACACAGGCTGCATTTTTCTCGAAGCGCGATCACGCTGGAATACGTAAGATCCTTGCGGGTACGTTCTTCCGGCGTAGGCGGAGCGGGCCGGCCGGCCGGAAATTTGTAAATAATCACCGAATTCGGGCCGAAGCTGCGGAGGATATTGGTGATTGTAGAGTCAAACCCAGTGAGAATGGCTCCGACACCGATGATTGTGCCGGTACCCATTACGACGCCAAGCACCGTCAGAAAGGCGCGCATCTTATGCGCACGAATGGTTTCGACGGCCAGAAATGTTGCGTTTACAATCGCAAGCCAATTCACTCTATTTCTCTGACCTCAGCGCCTCAATGGGATCAAGCTTGGACGCTTCGCGCGCTGGATAGATGCCGAAGAAAAGGCCGACAATTGCCGATAGACCTACGCCGATAATGACAGACGTTACGGGCAGCGCCATGGGAATGGATGCGGCGTTCCGAATGACTGCAGCAATGGCCCAAGCAATCAACACGCCGATAAGGCCGCCGGTGGCCGCAAGCGTTGCGGATTCAACAAGGAACTGATTCAGGATGTCGGCTCGTCGGGCGCCGAGCGACTTCCTGATGCCAATTTCATGCGTGCGCTCCGTGACTGCAGCCAACATGATGTTCATGATGACAATGCCGCCGACAACCATAAATACCGAAACGATACCAACAGCGGTAGCTGCAATGGCCGCAGTCAGGCGTTGCCACAGGCTGATAAAAGAATCGGACGAGATAAGGCCAAAATTATTATCTTGGCCGGGGCGCAGATGACGGAACGCACGAAGCAGCATGGTGACTTCGTCTTCGGCCTGAAACAAATGCGCCTGGTCGATTGCTTTGGCCACAAAGTTCATTCCTTTTTGCGCACCATAAGTTTTGAAATATGTATCGATCGGAATCAACACAAAATTGTCCTGTGATTGTCCGAAGACGCTCCCTAACTCCTTTGCTGAGCCGACCACTTCAAAGGGCACCCCATCAACCTCAATCGCTTTGCCTATGGGATCGCGATTTTCGAAGAATCGGTTCTTGATGTCGTGACCGATGAAGGCGACACGCACGTGGCGCTGTACTTCCTCGTCGCTAATACCGCGCCCTTCGTCAACCTGGATATTATTCAGAGCTGGAATGTTAGCCGTAATGCCTTGGATATTAACAGTGTTATCAGTGGACTGACCGCCGAACGAGACACGTCCCTGGGTGGAAGTGATGATGGCCAAGCCGCGCAATAACGTCGCGTGCTCCTTGATGAACTCGTATTCATCCCGCTTCAGAATCGGGTTACGTTTCGACATCAGCAGCAGCTTTTTGGGATCGGGGGGACCAAACCAAGCCATTCTGACCACCCGAAATCCGTCCGAGCCCATATTCGAGACTTTGTCAGCGACGTACAAGTTCATCCCATGTATCAGCGCCGTTACAGAAATCAGCGTGGTCGTGGCAAGAATGATGCCGAGAAGCGTCAGGAAACTGCGCAGCTTGTTCTTATTCAGAGAATCGAGCGCAATACGGCCGGCCTCCCAGAAGGAGGCACTCGGGCGATATTTTCTCTTAGTAGCCACGCGGTAATCCTAGATTGACGCAACTTGCGGTTCGTTTGTTCCCCGAGTTTGGTGTGCGTTCAGCCGATCTTCTATCCACGTTATTGCAATTTGGTCGACCCAAAAGCGCGGTTTCCCGCGCGATAAAAATCCCAGGTGACCACCAGATTCAGTTGCAATCAACGTTAGCGCCGGATTTGTCCGGAATGCGGAATGACTGTAAACCTGAAAGGGCACCAGCGGATCATCTTTCGCTGTGATGACGAGCGATGGAGTGCGAATAGTGTCCAGGTATCTTACTGCCGATTGTGTGGCGTAATAATTTGCGGCGGTGCCGAATCCGAAGAGTGGCGCGGTAAAGCGGTCGTCAAACTCCCAGATCGTTGTGACGTCGTTGAGTCCGGCCTCGCTGTATAGATGAGGCGCTAACTTACTTTTGCGCCGAACGCGTGCTCGCAACCGTTCGAGGAAACGCCGTGCATAAAGCAGGTTCAAAGGACGATCAAGCATACGCACGCACGCCGCCAAGTCGATAGGGGTGGAAATGGCACATACACCCGAAAGCAGGTCCGTTTGGCCAAGTTCGCCTGCTAACTTCAACACGACGTTTCCGCCCAACGAGAATCCCACCAGGAACAGAGGCTTGCCGTTTCGCAAACCGATGCATTTCGAGATTTCTAGCGTGTCACTAGTCAGACCGGAATGATACATCGTTTCGCAAAGCTCTTCCGTACCGCCACAACTGCGAAGATTCATGCGGTGAACCCTAAAGTTCGCTTCGAGCGCGCCTTGCGCGAAGCTTTGGATGTAGCCGGCATCGGCTGACCCTTCTAAGCCGTGTACAAAGAGAATGTCGCCGCGAGGTGCTCCTTGCGGTTCGTGCTGAAAAACCAGAATTCGGGTTGACGCGTCAATACGGTATTCCACGCGACTTGGTGGAAAGCGCACAAAGTCAATTTTGCGCGGCCAGTAATTGCCGAGGATAGTCAGCGCGTGTGGATTATGGACAAGTGGCTGAAAACGCGGAACCACACTAAATTGTAACGGCCACGAAAAGCGAACGAACGGAAGCGAGATGCCGCTTCCGTGGCAGTGAATCAGTTTACCGGAGAGTTTTCGCTCTTACGGCTAAGGTCTTCTGAAAGAATGATCGCTTCCGCAAGCTCGCGCATCGGGCGTCTCAACCGCCGGCTTTCGTTTCGCAATCGAAGATATGCTTCTTCCTCGGTAAGGTTATGCCGGTGTTGAAGAATGCCCTTCGCGCGCTCAACGATCTTCCGAGTCTCTAGTTGACGGCGCATCTCAGCCGTCTCTTCCTGAAGGCGCAGATTCTCATCCGCTAGCGTCGATTTAGAAATGGCGTTGCCCATCTGCTCGCCGATAAAGGTCAGGAGCGAGATCTCATCGGCCGTATGATAATGTGGCTCGCGGTGATGAACGTTGATGACGCCAATGATGAAGCCGCCGCTTACCAGAGGCACCGAGAGGAATGCCTCATACGTGTCTTCAATGAGAGCTGCAAATCGCTTAAAACGGCGATCGGCAGCGGCGTTTTCCGGGAGAGCGACGACGGAGTTGTGTTCGACGACCCAACCCGTTACGCCTTCGCCCACCTGCATACGAATGTTCCCCAAGTCACCCTGATGCGGCACTTGGGATGCGCGCAGAACAATTTCGTTTGTGGAGTGCTCAATGAGGTAGACCAGACAGGCATCGCATTCGGTAACCTGAACTGTTAATCCGATAATTTCCCCGAGCATCTCGTCTAGCGAGAGCTCTGAACTTACGATATTGCTGACTCGGTGAAGCAACGTGACCTGTGAGGCCGGTGCTTCTGGGAAAATAGCTGTCGCCATAATCGACAATAGAACGACAGTACACCGCGTGACCAATCAAAATTATTGATGTGGCCCATTGTGGCGTAAGTACAACGCGCAGAACGACTTAGCTTTTGTAATAGTGACGCAATTCACCCGGCGACTATCTTAATAATCTCGCTCTGTTCTTCGCCAGTGACGCGCGCAAACCCCTCCCCGACGTAGACATTCACTTCTGAGCGAATTCCAAATTCCGCGAGGTAAATTCCGGGCTCGATTGAAAAACACGTGCGCGGAATGACCGAACGCGTGTCGTGCGATTCAAGATTATCCATATTGGCGCCATTGCCGTGAACTTCCGTTCCGATGCTGTGCCCGGTGCGATGGAAAAAATACGATCCAAACCCTTTTGCCTCAATATGTCCGCGGGCCGCCTCATCTACTTCGTAGCCGGCGACGGGGCGATTTGCAGCGACCTGCTGAATGACGAAGTCAGAGGCTTTTTTTCGCGCATCGCGCACCACTTCAAACACATTTTGAATTTGTGCCGGCACGCTACTGCCGCAGAATCCCATCCAGGTGATGTCGTAATAGACGGCGTTGGGCGTAGTCAACTTAGCCCACATATCAATCAGAACGAGATCGCCGAGCCGAATTTGAGCCGCTCGATCTTTTATTGGCTCATAATGCGGGTCAGACGCATTCTCATTCCGCGCGACGATAGGGCCGTGTGTGGCGAACAGGCCACATTCCTTAAAGCGTCGTGCGACAAACTGCTTAACGTCGTATTCGGTAACCGTGACCTGGTTTCTTAACTGCTCACCGACAAACTCGAAGGCTTCGCGGCGTACGGTGTCAACCAGCCTGGCGGCGTTCAGATGCGACTGAAACTGTTCCTCTGTCCAACGCGCCTCGAATTCCTGAATTAAGTTGGCAGAACTAAGAACCTCAACACCGGTCTTTTTGACAAGTTCGAGCGTTCCCCCATCGACCAAGGAGATGTAGGGGATAGCGCAATCAGGCGAATACTGCATGGCGATGCGCCGAGCGCCTTGCAGCAAATCACCCACTTTCCGTTGCTGATCTGGCCAGCTCGAATAAGACTGCTTGCTGCCTGGCAATCCGTCGAGCGTGCCGCTCTCAATACGATGCACCAACTTTCGTGGCTCACCGTCAGTCGGAACAAAATAGTACCAACGGCGGCTGGCTTCGATGTGATCGCCCAGACCGAGAATTCTGTAAGCAAGCGGATCGCGCCGATGATGATCAAAGAACAACCAGCCATCTATTTGCGCTTTACGCAGCGCTGTTTGAATATTTTCGAGAAGCATGATTTAACGTTAAGCGGCTTCTAGCCTTGCTAATTGGGCCGGAGCGGGCGCCGGCGTTAGTAGGCTGACGACAACCAGACTAACCAATGATGCCGTTAAGGCGGGATAGACAGCGTCGATACTTCCAATTTGTTTTTGCACTGCGTCTGGGCCGTGCTGTTGAAGAAGTTGCCAACTCACCGTAATCACGGTCCCCAACAAAATCGACGTGATGGCGCCGGCGGTCGTCGTGCGCCGCCAAAAAAAAACCGCCATCACTGCGGGTGTCACAGCAGTTCCATAAACGGTGTAAGCATAGAGCGATGCGTTTAGAACAGATTGAAATTGAGTGGCCTGCAGGATCGCAAAAATTCCTAGCAACACAACAATTATTCTGGAGACAATTAGCTTTCGCCTTTGGGTAGCGGTTGGATCTATAAACCGTTCATATACGTCGTGTATCAAGTTGGTAGCCGGCGAGAAGAGGTAATTGTTGGCTGTCGAGATCACCTTCGCAAATACTCCGCCCAGCAAAATAGCGCCTAGCACTGACGGCAAAGCTTGCTTCGCTGTAAGCGGGATGATTTCACGAGGCCGATCCGTATGTAGTTTCGCGCTAGCGATTAGAGCCACAAGGACCAAGAGCGTTTCCAGCGTGATAGTGCCAAAGATCCAGCCAATAACTGAGTTACGAGCGTCGCGCGCGGATTTAGCGGAGAAAAATTTCTGATACATGCCTTGGTTGCCAATCAATAACAAAAGGGTCGGCAATCCGAGTGCAATCGCGCGTCCGAGCGTGTAATTGCCGAGCGCTTGAAAGTGAGTTGCCGGAAGAGCATGGTGAACGGCGTCCCAGCCGCCCATTCGAGATAACAGAATGGGGACAGCAACAATGACTGTAACCGTTACCAATGATCCGATGACAAGGTCGAGATACGCAATGGATGCCATGCCGGCGGCAGCAGTAAAAAAGATAACGAAACCGGCCATGATGTACAGGCCGGTGGTCCGATCAAGCTGAGGGAATATGAGATGCAAGATATCTCCGCCGCCAATAAACTGATAGCTCGTGATGATCGTGTAAGAGATGACAATGGCGACAGTGGCGAGCACACGGGCCGTTGCATTGTACCGGGCTTCGAGCAGGTCTGGCACCGTGAATTGTGCAAATTGCCTGGCACGCCCCGCAATCACCGCAATTAATAAAAGGCCCACCCAACCGCCAAGCGGCTGCCACAACGCAACCAGTCCATTGTTGTAGGCGTTTTCAGCACCGGCCAAAAGGCTACCGGCGCCGATCCAGGAGGAAAGAAGAGTGAAGACCAAGACCGGCCAGCTCAAGGTTCTTCCGGCGACCAGGAAATCGGCCTCGTCCTTCACCTGCGTCGCCTTGTACGCGGTTATTACGCACAAGATAAGCACGACCAGCGACACCGTGACGATATAAATCATGAATCGACCAGTTTACCTGCGTGGCCCTGATCCCGCTAATCGCGAACAGACTACCCTTGCCGCGAAGTACGGGTTGGGTTCACGAACGGAGGCTGAGGATAGCCAATTAGGCAGTATTGGTCTAATGCGAAAAGAACGATCGATTCAAGGCCCTGCGCTTGCGCGATAGCCACTTCCTTGGCCCAGGCATTCCAAGCATTGCCGATACCCACTAAGTGACTACGTTGAGATGTAGGAAATCCCTTTGCGCCACTCACGCTGATTGAGTATGTGCTTTGGTCTAAGTCATTGCTACCCGTGAAAGTAAAGCTTTCCGTCTTCAGGCAGCTTAGATTGGCTGTGGTCCAATCCATCGACGCATAATTCACGATTCGGTTTAGATCTGTGTTGTTTGTGTCGGTCGGATAAAGCACTTCAAAGCGACAACTAGGAAACTGCGCCAGTACCGCAGCCCTAATGGCTGCCGTGTAGTTGCCAATGAGTGAAGGTAAGAACATCATCTCATTTGGGTATAAAGACGGATCGGCTGTATTCGATGGAATTGTTTGCATCGCGACGTCGTACTTGGTTTGAAATTGCTGTTGCGAATACGCGTCATAAAACGGCATTCCCGCTGGATTGGGGTAATACCACCATTGCACTTCACCAAATTGGAGATATGGTTGCAGCCCAATAGCGTTTTGAAGCGAGGCGATCTCCAGATAATTTTGAGTCCAGTAAGCGATTGCGGTAGGCGAAAAATTTGTCTGAATCGCAGGCGTGTTTAGTACGACCGGAGCACCGTCCGGATACTGCTGAACAATACCGGCGACTGGATCGGGATCGCCATTCATGAGCTCAGTGCTGAAGGAAGTTACAACATCGATACCGTAATTCTTCAGCGCCTTAAAATAAGCGAAATGCCAATCGCGAGCGGCCCTGTTGACGGTGGGAGTTACCGAGAGGTCAGTGCGCCAATAGTTAGCTGTTAGGGCCAACGTACCATTTGGATCCACATTAGTATATGGCGCCCCATAAACGCCGCCACTTAGAGCTGTATCGCCCTGCAGATTGTACCCTCGGGTGTTGCTCGAGTCGAGTTGGATAAGAATGCCATTTCCGTCCGGTCCCATGGCGCGCGCAGTGAAAGTCAACTGATTTCCAGACGCACGGACCCAAAGGGCGTTACTCCCAACATTAATGAGTCCAGCCAAGGCCTGGGCGACGGTATTGGCAGTGTCGTCGGGAAGCACAAGGTGTTGGATGCTTGTCGCAGTTGTAGTGCCTAACGGCGTAAT
The DNA here is from genome assembly GCA_035652115.1 of Bryobacteraceae bacterium. GTDB lineage: Bacteria > Acidobacteriota > Terriglobia > Bryobacterales > Bryobacteraceae > Bog-105. Next base: position 24,092 of record DASREJ010000207.1, on the reverse strand, counting down.
ATTCAGAGTCACTATCGGGTGGTCCACATTCGTTTCGGCGATGATGCTAACCGTCAACGACGCATATTGCGTTTGGGGGCGAACGATTTCGTAAAACCACAGAGCGCCTACATAGTGGTTCACGCGACCATTAAAGCCAAGCTTTTGGATAAGCCACGCGGTGCGTTCGGCCGGTAGCGATTGCGAATGATAAGTGTCCCAGTCAGTCGCCAGCGACAACGTATTCTGTGGGAAATCTGGCAAGTTTGTGGAAGGATAAACAATTTCCAGGAAATCAAAATAAAGATAGTAATCGTCGGGCCCTGGCCCTTGGTGTTCCAGTGAAACTGAATGGCTGCCTGCCGCTAACGTTCCGAGAGGTATGCGAACTAAAACATCCTCGCCGGTTAAGAACAATGTCATCGGATACGCGAGACGTTGTCCGTCTATTGTGACCGACATGTTTGCGCCCGATTTATTTCCTGAATTCAGCAGCCGTGTACCCAAGTACAACTCATGTTGATTGGCTTCCTGGTAAGTGACAGTACAACTGCCACCGGGCGTAGTCGTCCATGCAATTGTGCTGCCTGAATAATTTCCTGGTTCCGTGTTCCAGTTACCGCTACTGTAATTAACACCCGGCCCGTCATTTTCAATCCTTCTGCTTCCAGGTCCCGCGACAGAATAAATCCTATTTTGCCCGGTAACAGTCCAGTTTGATATCTGAACTCGAAACTCAGTCTGGACGAATGACGATGGTTGAAGATCGGCCGCCCACGTCCATCTCATTTTTCTAATGTTGTTCGTGGGAACTTTGGTTGTAATAACGTTATTGTTCGCCTCAGTGACACTCACGCTTAAGGCGCTAAAATCAATTTCGACTTGATAGGCTTCAGGAAACTGACCGCCGCTGAAGTAAACAGCAGGCTCCTGCCAGGGCTGTGCGCCACTTTCCGCAAATCCATAAACTGTGACGCGATTACCATTTGCGCCGAGAAGCAGATTAAGGACGGTTTGATTGGCGGTAGCCCAGTTGGCGGCATTCAGTGTGATGATCACCGATGCGCCGCTACTCGAAGCCGTGAAATTCGAAGCGCCAAACTGATTAATGTTAGCTGTTATTCCAGCAGCAATGTCCGCAAGTGTATCTCCCGTGGCGACGGTGTAGTAATAATGCTGTTCAAGCACAGCTAGGCCCACCCGTTTGTCCACTCCGGGCGAACTGACCAGCGTCATCGTAGCTGACGCTTGAATGTACGTCCCGATCGGAGTGATGGTTATACCGTTGGCGGGGTGTCCTAACTTTGGATCAATAAAAAATACTTGATAGAGTGTTTCGCTACCGCCCTCGGGCGTAGCCCAGATACGGAGATCATTCCAATCGACAACCGGAAACAGGTTAGATTCCATTGGAATACAGCCCACACGTTGCTCAACATAGCTGAGCTTTACTCCGCTCAGATCTCCATCCGGAAGATATCGCAGCGCGGGATGTTCGAACGTATTGTCACGGTTCCATTCGACGACAGCCCAATCGAATTGTTGCCTCCATTTTCCTGAAAGAGTGAAGCCAACTTCGGTGGCCTCGCTCATAGCAGCTATTGCTGAAGGTTCTAAAAAATAAGCTTGCAAGTCCCGATTGGGAGTCAGTTTGTAAAGCTGCTCAGGCATGCTAGAGACGAATCGTAACTGTAAGATCTTTGCCCGGGATGATCGACGCTGGCGGATTTGGAGTCAGGTTCAGAGTCACATTTAGCGAAAGAGAAGACCCTTCTATCAGCGGCGGCAAAGATACTCCATCAAGCAGGTCCGACGTTGTATTGCCAGACAAAATCTGTCGCGAGCAGTATAGGTTTCCGTCTTGCAGGATATTGACTGTGATGTCATATCCCGACGGTGCGAGGTTCACAGTAGCTCGAATATCCCGGACTGCATGTGAAGCTTCAACCGTAAGTGGCGGCGCTGCGTTCTGTTGGGTTGCGAGTGGACCTGATACCTGCAAAGAAAATTGTCCGCCCGAAAGCGTGCGAAGGCCACCGTCCGAATCGCCGCTGTAGCAACTAATTTGGGGCGCTCCGCTTCCTAGTGAGTTGGTCACCGCAAATTCTGCGGCGCAAATTCGTAAGTCCGGCAAGCTTACCGTATGAATGTAATTTACGGAAGCACGATTCTCAAAGAAATTAGCCGCAAATGGCACGGTGATTACTGAAGTAGTTAAGTGCAGAACAGGAGCATTGACGGCGTGTGCCGACGCCACGGAACCAAGCGCGCCTCGCACAACTTGATAGCTGTTAGTGTTCTGATTAACCACTTGAATGCTGATTAGTTCCGCATCTATCTGAACGATGGTTCCCACCTGTACACTCGGTAAAGCGTTAAGAAACAAAGTCGTGGCGGTAACGTTCAGGTTTTCCGCAAGCAAGTAAGTAGTAGGAATTTCGAGTTCATTCCATGCGTACAGCTGAAGGGTCCCGCTGGAAATCGAAGATGTGTTCGTGAGATTTTCGAAACCAATCTCATAAAGAACCACTTCGCCGCCGCCTGGAACGGCGATTTGAAAAGATGAAGCGGGAGGTACTGCTAAATCAGGCTGGCTTTGTCCTAATGGCCACCTCGTTAGCGGGCATAAATCGGCGGTGCCCTCCAGGTTATTGACATTCGCGCCGCGTCCCGAAATCTGAATTACGTCGCCAGTACGATAGGGAATTTCAAATTGTGCCGGCGTTGTTGACGTGACTGCCGCGAAACGCCAGGATGCGTCAGCGATCACGAAAATACTGGTTGTATCGGGCAGTACAGACCAACTGGAGCTGACTGTCAGCGTGGCCTGGTCGTTCGTGGAGATGGTTCGCTCCTGGCCTCTTCCCCTACCCTCAATGATTCGCACAACCATACCCGAATAAATAGCGTTAGTCGCTCCCATCTCGGAACAAGTGATTGTGGTTGAACTCGATGCAGTAGTTTGGAAAGGTCCGGCATTTTCATATCGGTAATAGAAGTTAGCGTGGTCGAAACTGGCATCCGGCGGTCCAAAGGCAAGCGGAGGTAAACCGTTGTCTAAGAACGTGGCTGACGGGCTCACACCGGCTGCAATTCGATATAGCATTTGGGGCGTGGCGCCCCTATAAACGTTGAAGGACGCGGTTCCCACCGGAAAGCTGAGATCGGTGATACTTACGCTGTTGGTATTCGAGGTCGACGACGTTGTCGCTGAGACCGTGAATGACAATGGTCCTTCGTTTCCCGCGGAATCCACTGCACTCACTGCATAATAATAGGTACTCGCTGCCGGCAACGTGCCACCGGCGACCTGATACTCGGGTGAAAGGCTCAAAAGAGGAACAGCCAAGGTGTTTGCGGCTGGCTGAATCGGCTGGCTAAATCCGACCGTTAAGGTATCGGTCGCGGTGCCGTCATTTTGGGCCAGGATATTCTCCTGAACTTGAAAATCGAAGAACTCTAGTTGCTGGGTACTGGACAGGTGGGGAATGATGCCGATTAATGGACGCGGCGTTTGTATTTGCATGGCCGGTTGCCGGCCTGCGCCTCCCAAAACGGCTGGATTATCGCTATACCAGGCGTCATTATGGATCTGTGCGGTGACCAGCACCGTCTGGTAGTTCATAGAAGGCGATAATTTGACCACTCGGAAGGGAGTACGCGTGAAGCCCTCTTTGAAGTACGTCAGAGTAATTAAGTCGCCTGGCCGAATTTTCAACGCGCGAAAACTAGTCTGAAACTGAACAAAGACGTTGCCGTCGGTCAGCTTATCGAGCTGTCTTAACAGGACTCTTGTCGCTTGGCTAAAGTTGGCAATTCCCATTGCCGTCGAGTGACTGCTTATTTCGTAACCAATCAGAGCCGAATCATCTGAGTTCACCAGCGACAGACTATCTTGCTGGTACTCGTTGTTCTCATCTTGAAATTCAACCGTTAGCCGATTAGATGTTTCGATGATGCTTCGAGAAGTTAAACGAACCGTCGAGGCGCCCTTGGAATCGCGCATAATTCCAGAAAAAGGACCAGATCCGTCGCTAAATTCGTAGGCTGGCCAACCGCCATCCAGCATTTCCGTACTGTTACTTCCATCCGGCAAATTTGGTTGTTGCGCTTGAAGCGTCGTTTCTGGAAGCAGCTCCAGCAGCCCGGTCGCGCCATATCTCAGCATCAGGCTCGCGGCCACTCGAATACCGCGAACCACCGTCGCCACGCTTTGCCGTTTAGTAATGATGAGGTTACATTCGTATCGTGGAACTTGAAGCGGATTTCCGTTCAAGTCTGTCGTATTAATAAGCTCCTGGCAAAATGCAGCCGCAGCAGCAAACGTCGACAAATTCATCTCATTGAGTGACCAACCGGACCTTCTAAGTAGGTCGAGGATTACCCAGGCCGGATTGTTTGTGTAGCCGGTGGTTGCAAGACTGCCGTCAGAATTGAACGAATCAAGTTGTTGGCCTTGCATCAACACTTCCACATCGGCCAATGATCGTCCACTGCTGATTCGATTAGGAACAACCACCGACAACACAGACATGCTGCCGTACGGATCTCCCAACGGTTGCCTATTGGCATCGGTGAAATCCAAATTGAAATTGCCTGAGCGCGTTCCGGTTGTCACGATGTTGTACCAACCCGTTGCCGTCATGTCCTGGCCCTGCACGGCTTGCGGGATCTCTACATCATTGACAACTACCTTCAAAAAGCCCGCAATGGGGCCCAATCCAACCAGCGCTTCCATGTGCGTGAGGTTGCCATCGTTGCGTGCGAATATGACAGGAGCCTTCAGCCACCCCGCGCCATAGACCAACGGCACGGCGTCATTGTAAAGAGCCGTGTTATCGAGTAGCGGGGACAGGTGAGTTGTTTTCGATCCTGCCGTCCGTACTGTTATCGCGGAAGGAACAAATTCAAACCCTCCGAAACGCTGGGTTGTGTTGCCCTTCCCGTCCGTACTGAACATTCCGCGGGCCTGGCAGTCGGCTCTGGACTTATTGCACGATGTATAAGCCTGCACCGCGTTTAGATTGCCGACACCGTCACTTATATCAGCCGAATAACCGCAGCGGTACAACGGAGAATACCGTCCGCGGCTTCCGCCGTTCAACGCTTCTGCTCGACTGTCTTTGTCAGCGGGAAACGTCCAAGGACAGGAGCGCTGAATGCGCACTTCCGGCGTCGGAATGCGCTGAAGGCTCAGCTTATTAATGAAACTGAGCGTGAACGCATCTTCGGTAATCTCGTCCGGATCGCCAGCTACGCCCTGGAATAATACCGTGCTCTCAGTCGTGACGCTAAGCGTAATCAAGTCGGCAAACGCGAAAAACACGGTTAGTTGTGAGCCTTTGAAACCGATAACGGAGTTCAACTGAGAGAGCGCCGAATCGGCATTTGCGAGCGTAATAGAGAGTTGGGTCATCCCGTCCATCGCGTCATCGGCCGAAAGCTGTAAATCGAAAAGATTGTGCTTTAACACCCGGGCTGAGTAATTACTTCCGTTGAAGCTAATGGCATGCGTGCACCAATGTTCGGTATCTCCAGATGGCATGACACATTGAAAAAAAAGTAGCGGTGTATCTGCCTCTGGAAGTTGCTTGACTACATTAATAGTTCCCATCGTTCACCTATAGCGTGCTCTGTATCGTAAACGCCGCGGAGAAAGAGTCGGGAGCGTCTGACGTAATCGGAAGCCTGTTTGAAGTCCAATGACTATTTGGATAAATACCGCCGTTTCCCGCCGTCGCACGATATCGCGATGGTTGAATCTGCGCCTCCAATTGCAACCCAAACAACGTTACCTGTTGACCGGGCGCCAAGTTCACTCCCACTGACAGTTGCGTTCCCGGATCATTCAGCCGGCCGGTCGAAACGATGCGCCTCCAATAATTTCCGATTTCCATAGTCTCGTTTGCAGTTGCGCTTGCCCCGCGCCTGAATAGCGCGATGGTCGATGGCTGCGCACTCAACGCATATAACGAAAAACAGTACTGATAATTGGCCGGCACAGTGGTCTGCTGAAACAACTGCTGTGCAGAGTTGCTTGTGTTTGTCAGGACGAATGCGGTCGCTCCTCCCATAGGATCGGTGGCGCCCGCCGCAATTTGGATCAGTGGGGAACTAGCCCAGCTTGAGCTGATGAGGTTGGTGCTGCTTGCCAGCATGTTATCGGTTGGATCGATAAATGTGAACGCACGGTAAGGGCCATAGCACGACTGAAAGTGGGATTGCAGAGCGTTGATATCCGCTGACGATAGCTCACTAAAAGTCATCTGCCAAATCACAACCGCAGCAGCCGGATCGGCATACAGGATCATAGTGCCATCTGGTAGAACGTTCGTGATAGTCCGTGTGACAGCCATTTTTTTTATGGGGTATTGGGCAGACGCTCCGCTACTAAGTTGGGGGAAAAAGAGGTTACTCATTTGTCTGAATCACCCAGCAAGAGGCTGAGGCGTTATCTACGTCGATGTAGCTCGTGACCAGTTCGGGAGCTGCAAAGCGGCAGTTGTTCACATTCGTCTCCGTAAAAGGATCGGCGAAAACAAAAGGGGAATACATGCCCTGTTGCGCGGCAAAAAAGCTTTCGATTTTCTGTATTTCGTCCTCGTTTAGCAACGTCAAGTTAATGCGCCACATCCGCAGCATCCTAGGCTGCAACAGATAACGCTGGTCTGATCCATCGAGAAACTGAATTACCTGTACCCCTTGCGAATATTCAATTGCAGCAGGGTATTGAGTAACAGCGTCCGAAGTAATCGCGGGGAACGTGTTCATCTATAACTCCGCAATGACATCGCCCAGAGTATTTGAAGTAAGCAAAGCGCTTTTTACGGCTTGCGCGATCGCAGCGTTATTTGTTGATGTCGATCCCGCGCTTTGGGCGTCATTGTTGATCAGACCGTCACTGGTGTATATTCCAGACGCGCCGCGGGACATAGTGACGTTCGACGCCGCTGCGCCTCCCACGTCAACGTTCACCCCCTTCGAACTGAGAGATGCGCTTTGTTGAACAGAATCGGGAAGAGAAAACAATGTAAGTGGTGGAGGTGTAGCTTTCGACGAGCCGAAAAGGCTCGTGATGTCTGAAATGAGTCCGCCGAGCCCGGCGATACTGCTGAGCCCACCGCCCAACAGACTCGAAATTCCGCCGCTGGCTGTTTGCGATACCAGACCTTCCCATGTGCTTCCACTGGGTGATTCTGTCGACGATTCATTGCTCGACGGCTTCCCGAATTGAATACTCCGCAACTTTTCCGTCGAATCCATTGAAAGTGATGTGAGACCTAAGGATCGTGCTTTCGTCGATGCCGAACCTGATCTGTCTGTTGTAGTGGTTAGTAAGGGCTCGACGAACTTAGAAAAATCCAGACTGGTCGAATTGCCCCGGCTGAGTTGGTTGATTAAGCTTGAAAGCGCATTACTTTTGCTCACCTTGATTCTCCATTTGCCACGCTCGCTCTAACACGAGCAGCGCGTCCACTGATTTCGCTTGCATTGACCACAGCGAACCGCCGCCAGCGGCCTTCCAGATGAAAAACTCATCCAGCCACATCAAGCTCGCCGCGCTAATGAGTGATTTTGGGCAATGCATCGTTAGGACGCCAGCGCGCGCCCACACTACTCTTTTTTTCTCCTGTATTTGCGGAGACCATGCACAATTCCTGATTTGAACCAAACCGCTTGATCGGCAGCTATCGCAATTCCACGCGGCCGGCGAAGAATGTTGAAAATGGAATGCGATTAGAAGTTTTTTCTTTCTTCGTCCGACAACGTCATGCTCGCGAGAATCGCACCCGCAATCTCTTCACTAAGAACTTCGGGCCCTTTCTCGATCAGCAAGGTAGGAGTCACCGGATTACCATCAATTGTGAAGCCCCGGATTTCCGCCAGCCCCCATTCAAGGTACAAACGCCTGCATAGCAACTCACCTAATGTCGCTTCCAATTGATCGGATATTTCGCCGCCTCGTAGAAACTCATTGCGCATAGTGAGCTCACGGACCTGTTTGGTGAGCTCGATTCGCTGAGCAAGCGACATTCTTCGTGTAGCGAAGTACACTCCCTGGCATACTGCGCTGTCATGCCAGTCAACACTGAGGTAGTCGGCCATATCAAGCGAAGGCGACATAGATTTCGTCATCATTGGTTCCTTGCGCTAAATTGTTCTTGAACTGCCATTGCAGCCTTGTACTTGTGTCGTCGTACGCCGGAATCTCCGGCACTACGGACGCCAGGTAAATGCCCATGAGTTGTCCTTGCTGCTGGCCTAGCTGAAGCATTGCCGTAATGATGGTCCGCTCTTTAGCAGCAGCATAGAGCGATGACGTCTGCGCGTCATCTTGAGCAAGAATCGTGAACGTTGAGCTCACTTGCCGCGGCCCAGGCGTCATGGCTAACGGGTACGAACTTCCGAATTCGAGACTACGAAGATCGATGTTGTTCTTAATGGCGATGGTCGCTTCCGTCAAAGTGAAGAACTGAAATGGCGCAGTGCCCAACCATACCTGTCCCAGATTTCCGGGGACGACCGTATAGTCGAAGCTGCTAAGGGCCGGCTCCGCGGGAAAGGCGCTGAGTCCTGCCGTTCCGCTCTGAAAACTACTTGAGTCAATCAGATTGCACGCGGGGCCAGCGAATTGCATTTCGTGAAAGTCACCATTTACCGATACCCCAAATACCTCGACCGCAGCGCCCGTTATAATTCGGCTAACTGCGGCAACCGGATCCCAGTAATCGTATAAGGTGACGCTTGGTAAGACGGTGGAGGTTGCATAACTCGCCGTTGGAGCAAGCGCCGCATTCGCAGCCGGTATCGTTGAAAACGGTGCGTTCAGCACCAGTGAGTTCGCGGCCGGCACGGATGTGACAAAACGTATTTCGTTGTTATATGAAACACCAGACCCCATGGAAAGTCCATGTGGGGCTGTAGTTTGCAGCGAAGTTCCGCTTTGCGCCTCGGCGACAATCAAACCACTACTGACTTGCGCAGCGGCTCCCATTGCCGCCTGTACTAACGGGCCATAGCCTGGTTGACCCAAACCGGACCAAGATGTTAAGTAAGTTTGTGTGCTAAAGGCGGACCTTCGTCGTGCGCTGCTTGACGTCCCTAAGAATGTGCGAGAACCAGTTTTGTCTCTTCGATGTCCACGTTCAAGCGACTGCTGGGCCTGGAGACGGACCGCCGGATAGCGATTGGCCGCCGCAATCTGGGCGGCTTCTCCATAGCTTGTTTCGACCGCAGTATAAAAGCGATTTTGATTTGAAGATATATAGGTCGCCATTTAGATCATCCTAGTTTTGGCCAACGTTGAGGATACAAGTGACTTTGGCCGATTGAGAGAACCCGAACCCGCCGCTCTTCGGTGGTTGGAATTGAACATCATAAGCGCCCGAAAAATAAATCCCGTCGTTTAGATTGCCAATGTTTTGCCGGTAGATTTCCGTTACGGCTTCAACATAGAAATGGATCCACTGATCTGTGTCGCTCACGAAGTTGCCGCTGGCCCAGATTTCCGTTATTACCGAGACCGTTCCCGACAAAGACTTGAATTTCTCAATATGGGTGTTTTTGACGCCATTGCTGTATAAACAAACCCTCGGGTAGGTGAGCTGAATGTTTTTATCGCACATGTCTGATCCCGCGGAACTTAACACCACTTGCGCCGTCGTGATTGGCGGCACGGAAGCGCCAGCTAATTCTGCAATCGCTGCAATCTGCGCTTGAAGAGCATCGTTATTAGTTAATAGGTTCGCGAGTTTTTGGCTAGTGAGGATTGTGACTGGTAGTGCCATGTTCAGCCTCGCAGGATTCGCTTGCTCAGTGTGAGGTAAAAATCAGGCTGCTGTCCACCTGAAGGCACGCTGCCGGCAATTAGGCCGCCGCGCGATAGTTGCCAGCTTGATCCCAATCGCAGCGGAGTCGCGTTTTGTAAGGTCAACTTAGCGTTGGTTGTGCTGGCGTATAGGTTCCACCCAACCGCAGCCGCTGGCGGTTGAGTAGCTGCGCTTACAGGTAGAACCGTAACACTCGAAAAGTTCTGCAGCAGTTGACCGTTTACGGGACTCGGCGTGCTTTCGTTGCCTTTACTATCAACCCAAGTTGTTTGCGCAAAGAACGACTCTGCCAATAAAGCACCAGCGCCTGTGGTTACCGCTGCCATCGCCGGCTCGGGTAGTGGATTGTACACAATTCCCAAGCCAGACATGAAAACCATGTCCGCCGCCTCTTGCGCCTGTTGTTGATACTCTGTCCACTTTCCCTGAAATCGCGTGTTGAGCTGTACGTTGTATGCTTCCGCGAAGAACCTCGACAAGGAGTCAAAGCAAATCCATCGAAAAAGGGTCGGAGTTACAACAACAGTCGACAATCCAAGAACACGCCGCTGCATCCACTGAGGATCGGATGCTCCGGCGTTCAACAACCACAGCATCAGTTTGTCGCCGGTGGCATGCATAGCCAGCGTGATCTTCGTCTCAACGTCGATTGAGTGGGTCGTCGAGACCTGTGTCAACGAACTTTCGAACTGCAATAGATCATTTAAGGTGACGACGTCAGTGTCAGTGAACAGAGCCATGATGAATCGTTACTTCCCGTAACCTATCGGGTCGTCGCCGTTCCTAGATAAGGACTTTAGATCAGAGTCGGAAATAATGGCGACCTGTACTCGGCGCGCTAATTCGGCTTTCTCGGCCGACTTCTTAGCGAGAGCCTGCTGCTCGAGGTATTGCTCTTTCTCGATTGCGCTCGCAAGTACGGCACGGCCTTCGACGATCATCTTCGCCGCGACCGCGCGAGAGACCTCAGACGCGATACCGGCTTTTCCACCGTCCGCCGTCTCAACACTCACGACAACGGAATATGGTTCCGTCAGCCCAGCTTCAACTTCGTGAATCTTTCTGTAGTATTGTTTGACGTCCATGAACTACTCCCTCCAAATAAAAAGGAGCCGCTTAGGCGGCTCCATAGCTAAAGTTCAGAGTTCTTTTAGGTATTAACCTGAACGGCGAAGTTATTCCGTAGAACGCCGCATCCATAGAGCACGTCCACGGTGAACTGCTGCGCCAACGTATTAGGCTGGTAGCTCATAACGACACGCAGCCCGAAGTTGCCCATTTCCGCGTATTCAGCAACTGCGCCCGTACCAGGAAGTGGTTGCGGCAAGCGACGGACAACTAAGCCGATAGCATCGCGGGTGAAGGCCAGACTATGATTGTTTGGCGTCGCCCCGCCGGTAACCGGCACAAATTGCGAACGGAAGATAAAGAAGTCCTTCATCTTACCGACGTTCCCTTCTACCAGCGCCTTCAGTCCCGCTTCGCCGGCGGAGTAATATTCGCTGAAGCGCGGAATCTGACGAATCTGCGAATACGTAGTCGAATCGACGACCAGATACTTCGGCATACTGGCGGGAACCATCGCCGAAAACAACGCGGTTTCGGCTGCGTCGATCGTCGCTTCCGTGATCGGAGCTCCGGCAGCGCCCACTGGAGCGTTCGCGGTGAACTGTCCGTACAAATTCAGCAGATCGTGTTCTACTCGCTGCGCAATGGCAATGACGGCTGGTTGCATATAAGCCTTCAGCAGTTCCGGAAACGCCAGCGCCTTCGTCACGTCTGGAATTTGGAACGTCGCTTCCGCGTGTGTGTTCAACACAATCTGAGCGTTACCCAAGCTGGGATTTTGCGGCGACACTGTTCCGCCTTCGGCGATATTGTTGGCAACCAGCACTGGCGGGATCGGCACGTTGACCGTGTCACCGGCATGTGCCAGCACCGGTTCATAGTCCCGATTCACCAGGTTTCCCATCACCAGATTTCCCATCAAAGCTGGCAAGGCATCTGCGGCCACCAGCTTCACAATCGCATTTGCCAGATTGGCAGATGTAATGATTGACATAAGTCTCCTAAATAAAAATCGCGGCGCATTTCTGCGCCGCTGTTTCTTTTGCGTGCGTCAACTGCTGTTACAGGCGTATACTCGCGCTACGCGCCCCGCAAGGCTTGTGATGCTAGGCGGAAGATCTCCTCGCGCACTCGATCGAGATCCTCTTTCCTCATACCTGGCTTAATCGAATCTAGATCAAGCGGTGTCGGCGCTGGCGCCGTGTTTTTGGTTACAGCGCTTGCACCGCTCCCACCGGCAATCCGCGCCGGAAGAAGCTCAGGATTGTCTTGGACGAAGGTCGCAAGGTATTCCGAAAGGCTCTTCCCGTCGTGTCCTTTGGGTTGCAACCGGCCGTCTTCAGTTCTGACAATATCGTCTCTGATCGCCTTATAGGCAAGATCGACCTTTGCTACACCCAAACGTTGCAATTCACTTCTGATTTGGGAACTCCGGTCGGCTTCTTCCGCCAATGCTTTCGCTTTGCGATTTTCTTCAACTAGCTGATTGAGCCGGTTTTCCAAATTCTCGCGGCGCTTGCGTTCGTCATGCAGTTCGGCTTTGTAGGCCGGCTCGGCCTTCTTCTGCTGAGCTCGCACAAACTCATCTATGGCCTGTCGAACCAAGTCACGAATTTGATCGCCACCCAAGGCCCTTTGCTCATCGCTGGACGCTTGACCATCAATTTCAGTTTGCTCTGTCATCACGTTTTTCTCCTAATTCACGTATTGCGCGCCGATTTCCCGCGCAATCTGGTCCTTTATCTCCTGCCGCGCGTCGTACAGATATTTAAGGGCAAGCCTTTGGCAGATTTCGCGTTTCAGAGTAGGCGATTCAATTCCAAGGCTCAGCAGACTCGCAGCATTCTGTAATTCAGTTGTGAAGTCGCTGATATCCACTTCATCCAAGCCAGTCACTGAGATTGCCATCCGGTCTTGGCGGGCGTCTGTAATAGCAGTTATGATGCGGCGGATGCAGTCTTTGACCGCGGAGCCGTATCCACGCAAGACTTCTTGCGTAATCGTAAAATCCATTTGCTTACTACTCGCCGATTGTGCGCGGCCGCTGATCATCTCGCCGGAAGCTTGAGAGAGGTAGCAGACTCTGTAGATTTCTTCCTTCAAAGTCTCTAAATTTGAGGCCGCAATCTGATAAACTTTCCCGTCAGGCTCGGTCCACCCAAATCGATCTGACGGGCCGAGTTGTATGTAATAGCTCTCACCGACGATTTGATCCCATTCGCGATCTGAGTAGATCACCGGCATCGCAAAAAGGCCCATCGTAATCGCCCATCCCAGTGAATTAGATTTATTAAAATGTTCAAGCTGTAGGTGCGCGGCCTTGCTCATAAGCCGTAGACCCTCACTCAATTCCAATGTCACAACGGGAACGCGATCCTGCATGGTAAGCGCATGTGGACCTTGGGCAATTAATTCAATTGCTCCAGGCGTCTGCGTGTTGTCGATGCGTCGATACAGCCGATATTCCGACTTGTCGTAGTAGCGCCACCATGTTTCCTCGACCACAGAGGAAGACTCGATCGTGGCTTGTTGTTTGCACTTTTGTCGAAAGACGAGCCACTCGTAATCACCGCGCTCATCCACGCACCAATTAATAAGGTCTTCCGCCTGATATCGCACCAGGTAGGCGCGCGAAATACCGGCCGCGTCTTCCTCCGCGCGGTTCGCAGGTTGTTTGGAAGTTCTCGGGAAATCGATCAATATATGGCTTTTGCCGGCGACTAGCGCATCGATAAAGCTTTGCCGCAAGAAATCAGAAAGTCTCGTACCGCGCCTATCGCAGTCATCCGAAAACTGAGCTAGAAACTGTTGTCCGGAATCCGGCCCATCTTCTACATAAAGGCTCGGCTCGCGGCGAAATAGAGTCGATCCGTACCAATCGATGATCGACCCAATATAATTTTCATAGAAGACCCGCGATAGCCGCTCAGCGTATACATCCAGCGGCTCTTTTTGCCTCCGAAGTAAGTAGTGTGCCACCCGCTCCTTGAAAAGATTTCCGCCCGCATATAAGTCGCGGTACATCTGCAGTGTCTGCTTCTGACGTTGAAAGCTGACATGCTCTCGATCAATTTCGATCATCGACCTTCACCTGTGCGTCTTTTCTGCGGGATTATGCTTGGGCTCACCGCTCGCGCATATTCAAATCGCTTTGAAATACGATGTGCATTCATGCCTATCTGAAAGAAGCTTAAATGCTGAAGCGTGCACGACACAGAAAAATAGTCGGTAACCTTTTGATGCTACGGGGGATATCTCTTTTTCAGTTTTTGTCACCGACTGGAGGATGTCCGAAAGATCAAGAGCGCGCCACCCAGTTGTGGAAAGACTGCCATTTCTAGGACAGCGTTTTCATCAAGCGAACCTATTATGACTGACAGGCAGCTTCCGATCTATTTTGTGAGATCAGCCTTCTTTATCTGCATCTTGTGCATACTCCAGCTTCATCAATGCAGGCCGACTGAGCCCGCTACGGAGGAAATCAGTTTGCTGGGATCGTAGCCAATACCGTCTTTGAAGACGATCTTGACGTTATGAACGTCGGAGATTTTGGCGACGGGGTTGCCTTGTATGACGACTAGATCAGCTTTCTTACCCTGTGTCACCGTGCCGACGTCATTATCCACGTTGAGCCATTTCGCGCCATTCAGAGTTGCGATCTTGACTGCTTCGGCGGGGGTGAATTCGGCTTCTACAAGCAGTTCGAGATTGCGAAGGTCGCCGAATCCGGCCATGGCACCGCCGTTGCCAGTAGGATCCACTCCTGCCATCAAGTGCCCTCCAGCTTTGACGAAGTCGTATTCGAATTGCTCTTCCTGCTTGAGCTGCTCCAGGGCGTGACTGTCTACCGCGTCGGTGGCGCGAGCGCGAGCGGTCATGTAAGTCAGTCCGCCTTGCGGCGTGAGCACTTCCAAAAAGCGCGGATCGAGCGGAGGACGATGCGGGGCCATGGCATCAAAGACAGCCAAGGTGGACGTTATGGCAACGTGATGATCCACTAAATCACGAATTGTCTGTTGGACAGGCGCGCCTTTCAGATCCAAGTGGATGAAGGTGTCTCTAGTCACGGTTTGCGACGGACATACGTCCTGTTTCTTGCCGGGATCGAATTCGGTGTCTACGACGAGCCCGTGTTCCAGGTTATCGATGCCGATTGCCGCGGCCTCACGAAATCCCACAGAACAGAGATGGCCAGTCACCTTTATTCCGCGCTTATGAGCCTCCTCAACCGCGGCCGCAAGCTCCGCATGCGTAATGTGCATGTATGCCTTGAATGAGGTGACACCCATGTCAGCCCAGTAATCGACGGTTTTTCGCGCGTCAGCGGCATCACGAAGCGGCAACATCTGAACGAAGTTAGTTCCCGAGCCTTCTAAGTAGGGACCAGTGATGTACATCTTCGGCCCCGGCATCTTGCCAGTGTCGATGAGAGTCTTCACCTTCAAGTCGGTGGCAGGCTCCATGCTGCCCGCAGTACGCGCTGTGGTGACCCCGCTGCCGAGATAAAGCCGCGGAAAGCTAAAAGCCTGGTCATTGTAGATGGGAATGCCCTGGCCGGATGGATAGAAGAGATGTTCATGCATCCCCACAAGGCCCGGAATTACCGTATGATCCGTCAAGTCCATGCGCCGCGCGCCCTCAGGAATCGATACACTTGCAGTGCTGCCGATGGAGGCGATCTTCCCTCCTTCGATCAAAATGGTTTGATCTTCAACGGGAGGCGCGCCGGTACCGTCAATGACTCGAACGTGCAAAAGCGCGATGACCGGATCTTTGACGCTGACGAACGGTTCGATCCCAGGTTCAAAACGATTTTGCATCTGGGCCGGCAGTAAACCGGCGACGGCTAAAAGGAAGACGATTCTGTGTATTTTCATTAGCTCCTCAGAAGCGGTATTTCAAAGCAAATTGAATGAGCCGGGGCGTGACGGAAGTGGAGGTAATTTTACCGAACGTTGCGGTTTGGGTGTTGGTTCCAGGGTTTGAGAATTGAGGCGTGTTGAACGCGTTAAAGAATTCCGCACGGAACTGAATGCTTCCCCGCTCCGAAAGGCCGCCCACGACGAAAGATTTGGTAGCTGACGCATCCCAATTTGCTTGATTCGGCCCAACGACAATTCCACGCCCGGTATTGCCAAAATCAAAACCATTGCCTACGACCGGCGGCGCGCAAAACGCACTCGCTTTGACGTAGCTATTGAGGCGCGCTTCGGTATCCCCGGAGGTTGGGATTTGGGTGTAAGTAACGCCAGGACACATCTGCGCACGTTGGGAACTAAATCCATAGATTGTGCCTGAGCGGGTGTCGGTGAATGTCAAGGGCGTGCCGCTTTGGATGGTTGTGACGCCCGAAATTTCCCAGGCGCTAAGCGTTTTGCCGACGAAACCGTTTCCTTGACGGAGGGTTGGTGATGTGTAGATGTAATTGACAACGAACCGATGGCGGCGATCATAATCGGCCGGCCCCCACATTTGGTGGCGGTCGTGAATGTTGTTTTGGAAAGATCCTAAAGTGCCAAACGCGCCGCCGCCAGTGACATCGGTGAGCACTTTGCCGAACGTGTAGGAGGCCTGGAGTTGGAGGCCGTGGCCGAGGCGCTTGACCAAAGTGGCCTGCAAACTGTGATAAGTCGCGAAGCCGTAATCTTCGCGCTGACTTAAACCAGTTGGAGCATAACCGATGAAGGTAACGCGCTGGACGGCGTTCGCAAGCGTATTCGTCGTGATGCCGTTAATAGGATTGCTGGGACTTGCAAGATAGGGCTGATTGATGGAAGTAGTGTCTTCGATGTTTTGACTGCGAGAGCCTACATAGCCGATCTGCAGAAGCCAGCCGGGGAAGATTTCGGATTGGGTATTCAGAGCCCATTGATGGGTGAACGGAATGTCCCAGTTTGGATCTACAGTCGAGATGGTTTGCGCAGTACTTGGACTGCGCGGCACAAAGAGCGGCAATTGTGAAGCCGGCGGAGGGCCAGGATTGAAGGGATTCTGGAACGTGGCCGCAGCGTTCAAAACGCCCGAATTTGTCTGTGTAATGAGCAGCGGCTGATTCGCAATCAGTTGGAATACGTCGTTAATTGGCGTGCGGGTGTAATAAAGCCCATAGCCGCCGCGGACGACGAAGCGGCTGGTGTTCTTGAGCGGTTGCCAAGCAAAGCCAAAACGCGGCCCCACATTGCCGAGGGGCGCGGCGTCTTCAACGCCCGTGTTATTGCTGTTCCGCGTTACGCCTGCTGGAATGTTGCCGGGGAAGTTGTTAGCGACAACAAGACCGCTGAACGTTCCATTAGGGCCGAAGTTATTGTTCGCAAGCTGTGGCCAGAAATTGACGAGATAGCCGTGCGATTCGCTTGCCTGACCAAAGATCTCCCAGCGGACGCCGAGATTCAACGTCAAGCGGGGACTGACCTTAAAGTCGTCGGCGAAATAAGTAGCGTAGTTCTGCACGCGCATATCGCGGCCGGTGATCCCGGAACGTCCAGTGGAGGTGAAGATATTGCTGTATTGACTTCCGTTTTGAGCCGCACTTTCACCGAGTAAGAAATCGGGAAAACTCTGGAATGTCAGGCTGCCGCGAGTGATGGCCGGGTCGGCAAAAGGCGCCCATTCGTATTCGTAACTGAATCCGGCGCGCATGTTGTGATTGCCCTTAACCCATGAGATTTGTTCTTGTGGAGAGAACTGCTGGCTGACGCTGAATTGGCCGTCGTTCAATGTTCCGGCAAGACTGAAGTAGCCGGTTACGCTGAGCGTCGGCATTTGCGGCAGCAGAGACGGAGACGACAGGCCGATAGTGGACGAATTGACGGGAGTTGTGGTCGCGATCTGGCCGAAGATGCGATGAAAACCCAGCGTTACTTCATTGAGGAGCGTTGGCGTTATGACGAACGTGTGACGCACGACTCCGTTGTAGTTCTGAAACAAGCCAGTGGTTCCGAAGCCGGGCGTGCTGTTGGCTGCGGTAAAACTGGTCAGCTCCGGATCATTCGAATAGAAGAATTTTTCGCTCAGAGTTTGGCGCGAGGATAGATGGAAATCTAAGTTGCCGACGTATTGATCTTCATTGAACGAAGATGGCACGCTGAACGTGGAAAAGCCGAGTCCGTTCCCTTGAATTACCTGCGGGCTGGGAATAATGTATTGCCCATTGGACAATTTGAAGTTGAGGAGCGAAAGAGCGACCGGATTGATGTTGGACCCGTCACACGCAACGCCCGCACCGCCGAATGCTCCTTTTTGTCCACAGAATTCTCTACCTAAAGTCGCAGCCGAACGGTCATTAGTAACGGCGGGCAGAATCACACTTGAAAGTGAGCTTGAGCCAAGACCGTTCACCTGGCGCGTGCCCTGGTAGGCAAAAAAGAAAAATAATTTGTCTTTCCAAATAGGACCACCAACCGTGCCGCCAAATTGGTTTTGTTTAAAGCTGGCCCTTGGCTGGCCAGTGCTGTTCAAAAAGAAATCGTTCGCGTTGAGCTTGTCATTGCGAAGAAATTCATAGAGGACGCCATGAAAGCGGTTGGTGCCGCTCTTTGTCACCACGTTGACGCTGGAACCGGCACCGCGTCCGTAACTCGCGTCATATAGACTCGTCTGAACTTTAAACTCTTCGATGGCATCGGGATTAGGAATCGAGATGCCAGCCGCGGAAACGATGTCGCCGCCGCGCGCCGTCTGCATAGTCGACACGTCGGAACCATCCATCTGGTAGCTGTTGTCCATAATCCGGCCGCCGTTGACATTCATTTCCTGGGTGGCGCGGCCAAGCGCTGCTGCGTTCGTGACGGCAGCGGCAACACCAGGAGATAAGGCCAAGATTTGCGTGTAATTGCGATTTGTTAGCGGCAAATCCTGCACTGCCTGCTGACCAACGACACGGCCCAGCGTCGCGTTTTCAGTCTGCAGCATCGTAGCGGATGTTTCGACTGTTATCGATTGGTTTGTTTGACCCAGCTCGAGTTGCATGTTGACAGTAGCAGTCTCGGTCACATTGACGACAACAGAGGGATTCGTTTCGCTTTTGAATCCTTTGGCATTGACGGTCAAGGAGTATGTACCTGGCGGCAGTAGAGGCACGGTGTAGGTGCCGCTCGCGTCCGTAGTTACCGTTCTGGTAAAACTAGTCCCTACGCTTTGCACTTTGACCTCGGCGCCTGCGATCGCGGCACCAGAGGGGTCGAGCACCGTTCCCACAATCTTTCCGGTTGCCGCGGTTTGGGCTGAGAGGGGTGCAACGAAAAGAATTGAACAAAGTACGAGAAGTGGGAAGTGTTTTGGGGAAATCATGGTGGGTATGCGCGATCGGAAAAACTTGGGTTTTCAATATATCAAAAAGACCAAATTTACGGGTTTATTGTCGAATACGCAACACCGGCCCTCCATCCCGGAGCCCGTACACTAGACATTACGTAGTCTTATGTGGATTGTCCGGCTCGCGCTCGCTCGACCGTATACGTTTGTCGTCATGGCGATTCTTATCGCCATCCTTGGCACTACTGCTGTCGTCACGATGCCGGTCGATATTTTTCCCTATATCGATATTCCGGTCGTTAGCGTTCTTTGGGTCTATTCAGGGCTCTCCCCGGAGGAGATGGAGAAGCGCGTTGTCACCGGATTCGAACGCAGCCTGACGTCGAACGTCAATGACATTGAGCACATTGAGTCGCAGTCCTATAACGGCTATGGCGTCGTAAAAATCTATTTCCATTCAAACGTAAAGATCGATATGGCGGTTGCGCAGGTGACGGCAACGATGCAAACTGCGCTGCGTCAGATGCCGCCAGGTATGTTCCCGGCGAATGTACTCAAATATGACGCCGCGAGCGTGCCGGTGCTCCAGTTGGGCCTTTCGAGCAAAACATTGCGCGAACAGGAAATTTTCGATTTAGGCAACAACTTTATCCGAACACCATTGGGAACGGTTCAGGGCGCGTCGGTTTCGTATCCGTTCGGCGGGAAGCAGCGCGCCATTATGGTGGATCTCAACCTGGATGAGCTTTACGCGAAACAGCTTGCGCCCATTGATGTCTCGAATGCGCTGAATGCTCAGAATCTGATTCTTCCCGCGGGCACGGCGAAACTGGCGAAGACCGAGTATCAGGTTCGGGTCAACAGCAGTCCGGTGATTCTTGACGATTTGAATAACCTGCCCATTAAGACTGTCAACGGCGCGACGATCTATATGAAAGACGTCGCGCAGATTCATGATGGATTTTCGGTTCAGAACAACATCGTTCGTACGAACGGGTCGCGCGGCGTATTGATCACCATTACGCGCAACGGTAAGGCGTCCACTCTCGGGATCGTGAACGCTGTGAAGGCAGCGCTTCCCCGAATTCTTGCTAACGTCACACCGGAACTTAAAGTGGTGGCGCTAGCGGATCAATCTATTTTCGTGCGCGCTTCGATTCGGGGTGTTTTGCGTGAGGCATTGATTGCGGCGGCATTGACCGGTTTGATGATCCTGCTGTTTTTGGGAAGTTTGCGCAGCACGATGATCGTCTGGATTTCGATTCCACTCTCGATTCTGGCTTCACTTTCTATCCTTAGCCTGCTGGGACAAACAATCAACGTCATGACGCTTGGGGGACTCGCTCTCGCGGTCGGCATTCTGGTTGACGACGCTACGGTTGAGATCGAAAACACGCATCGGAATATTGCGATGCGAAAACCGCTGGTGCGAGCCGTGCTGGATGGCGCATCCCAAATTGCAGTGCCGACTTTTGTGGCGACGCTTTCGATCTGCGTGGTTTTCGTGCCGGTTCTTTTGCTGACAGGAACAGCCAAGTACCTATTTACTCCGCTGGCGCTGGCGGTTGTGTTCGCGCTAATGGCTTCTTATCTACTGTCGCGCACGCTGGTGCCGACGATGATGGTTTTTCTGCTGGGTTCTGAACTGGATTTTTACAGAACGCCTCATGCGACAGCACCGGTTCGCCGCCGCAGTCTGCTTCGACAGGTGCATCACCATTTCGATGCCGCGTTTGAGAAACTTCGCTTCCGCTACATGGGACTGCTCGATTGGGCTCTGCGGCATCGCGGTGTCTTTCTCTGTGCGTTTTCGGCCTTTTGCATTCTGTCGCTCGGACTGATTGCGCTTGTCGGGGAGGATTTCTTTCCTGATGTCGATTCCGGACAGATGCGGCTTCATGCGCGCGGACCGGCAGGCACTCGCATTGAAGATACGGAAGTGCGGTTCGCGAGTTTGGAGCAGGAGATCCGGTCCATCATTCCGAACGACGAAATAGACACACTTATCGATAACATCGGAATCCCCAATAGCTGGCCGGCTATTGCGCAGGGCGATATTCCAACAATTTCAGCCGCCGACGGCGAAATTCTGATTTCACTTAATAAGGAAAAACACGGCTCTACACGCGGCTACCAAGTGTTGCTTCGCAAGAAACTGAGTCGCGATTTTCCCGATATGACGTTCTTTTTCCAACCGGCAAACATCACAAGCCAGATTGTCAATTTCGGAATTCCAGCGCCTATCGACCTTCAGGTTGTAGGGCGTAACGCGGAAGCCAATTACAAAATTGCCCGCCGCCTGGCACAACGGATTTCGTATATACCCGGCGCGGCTGACGTCCATGTTCATCAGGTTGTCGCCGAACCTGAATTGAAGTTGAATGTCGACCGCACGAAGGCGTCGCAACTCGGCCTAACGCAGCGCGACATCACGAGCAGCATGCTCATTTCGCTGAGTGGCAATGGGAGCGTCGCGCCTAACTTCTGGCTGAACTGGGCAAATGGCGTCAGTTACAACGTCGGGGTGCAGACGCCCCAGTACCGGGTGAATTCGCTGGATGCGCTGCTGCGAACACCGATTTCCGTTTCATCAGACGCCGAAAGCAGCACCACATCTGACTCGCAAGCGGGTGCGGCATCGGCGACAAACGCTTTTGTAGGAACGGCCCCTAACAGCTCCTCGCAGGCTTACGCAAACCCGGGAGCGGTGGCGGGAACTACACAATTGTTGTCAAACCTGGTCAGCGTGCAACGCGCAAACACGCCAGTCATCGTGAATCACTATAATGTTTGGCCGGTCTACGATGTCTATGCAAACGTAGACCGGCGTGACCTGGGCGGCGTGGGGCGCGATGTGGAACGCATTATGCGCGAGGAAGAAGGGCGTCTGCCTCGCGGGACCACTTTTAATCTGCGCGGCCAAATAGAAACCATGCAGTCCTCGTTTTTCCGGCTTGGACTGGGAATGATTTTTGCGGTAGCGCTGGTTTATCTTTTGATGACGGTCAACTTCCAATCCTGGCTTGACCCGTTCATCATTCTTACGGCGCTTCCAGGCGCAATGGCTGGAATATTATGGATGTTGTTCGTTACCCGCACCACTCTTAGCGTTCCATCGCTTATGGGCTCCTTGATGTGCATAGGAGTTGCCACGGCAAACAGCATTCTCATTGTGACTTTCGCGAACGATGAACGCGCCGCCGTCAGTTCCGCGAGAGAAGCGGTGATTTCAGCCGGCTACGCGCGTATTCGACCGGTATTGATGACGGCCACGGCGATGATTCTTGGGATGCTGCCGATGTCTCTCGGACTTGGAGAAGGCGGGGAGCAGAATGCGCCGCTCGGACGTGCGGTAATCGGAGGTTTGCTTTTCGCGACCGTCACCACGCTGTTCGTGGTTCCCATCATCTATAGCTATTTGCGTAATGAGCCGCCGGTAGATCACGAGCGCCGCCTTGCCGAACGCGAGCGCGAAACCGAATTGTCTTCCGATGCGATATAGCGATTCCGATCTGACTTCGGCTGAACTTGGGGGCAGCACCGAGGAGAGCTTGCGCCGCGAGAACGAGGACCTGCGACGGCAGCTTCAACAATTACGGTCTGCATCTCACTCATCGGTTGCCGTTCCTAGCAAGCTCTGGCGCCCTTCGGCCTTAACGCTTTGGGCGCTCGGCCTGTTGATTTTGGTGCTGCTGGTAATTGCCTTCTTTGCCGGATATGTTCCGCTGGCGCATCGCAACAGGCTCATTACCGATGAAGCGGAGCACCGCGAGCAAGCGCTGCCGCGCGTAACGGTAGTGACTGTGGGCAAATCATCGCGCAACAACAGTTTGCAGTTGCCCGGCAATATTCAAGCGATAACGGAAGCCCCCATCCTTGCGCGCGCCGATGGCTATATCAAGCGGCGCATGGTGGACATTGGCGATCGGGTTCAAGCCGGTCAAACATTGGCGATCATCGAGGCCCCGGAATTAGACGAGCAGGTTCATCAAGCCGAAGCTACGGTGCGGCAGGCACAGGCGGGCGTCGATCAGGCCAAAGCCAATCTGCAACAAGGGCGCGCGGATTTGGAACTGGCACGGGTTACTGCAACTCGCTGGGCACATCTGGTAAGTGACGGTTCCGTTTCGGTGCAGGAAAACGATCAATACCAGGCGCAGTACAAGTCAAAGATCGCCGCTGTGCAAGCACTTGAGCAGGCGTTGAAGGGACAAGAAGACGCAGTTGCCGCGGCCCAAGCCAACGTCGCGCGGTTAGAAAACATGAAAGGGTATCGAGTGGTGGTCGCGCCTTTCGATGGCGTGATTACGCTGCGCAACGTCGATTCGGGCGCGCTTGTGAATAGCGGCAGCACGCTGCTGTTTCGCATCGCACAAACAAATTCGCTACGCATCTATCTGAACGTGCCGCAGGTAAATGCCAGTTCGGTGCACCGGGGCGATACGGCGACTCTTACTGTGTCGAATTTGCCGGGCAAGGTCTTCGATGGCGCTGTTGTCCGGACTGCGAATGCCCTCGATCCTTCCAGCCGCACTTTACTTGCAGAAGTGCACGTGCCGAATCCGAGTGGCGCATTATTACCTGGCATGTACGCTCAGGTAAATTTGAATAGCCCGCGGGCCGATCCACCGCTGCTTATTCCGAGCGATGCGCTAATTGTTTCGGACTCAGGCACTCAGGTCGCGGTGGTGGAGCCCGGCCATCGCGTACACTTGCAGCCCATTGTTGCCGGGCGCGACTATGGCGACCACATCGAGGTCGTGAGTGGGTTGAATGATGGAGACGTCATCATTCCAAATCCTAGTGATGTTTTGCGCGAAGGCGCGATGGTCGACCCGATCGAAGCAACTTCGAAGCAATAACCTGCGCCTGACATACAAGTGGTTCGTCGGTTCACGAGCAGGAGGCGATTGCTTAAGAAGTGAACGTCCAGGGCGTTTTGGGCGACAAAGGCGTGACGAA
>DASREJ010000206.1:0-12140 GCA_035652115.1 Bryobacteraceae bacterium | reverse complement strand
CTCCTTCGCGACGTGTGGCCATTATTGCCAGCCAAGAACCCGATCCGTCCGGTGATCGATTCAACTTTTCCTTTGCGGGACGCACGGCTCGCACATGAGCGCTTGGAAAGCAGCGCCCATATCGGCAAGATCGTGTTGACCGTTCCGTGATTCCTCCTGATGCGCCGATACTGGAACCATGCGCATCGGGATCACGTGCTACCCCACCTACGGCGGCAGCGGCATCGTCGCCACGGAACTGGGGCTCGAACTCGCCACTCGCGGCCACGAAGTTCACTTCATTAGCTACGCGAACCCGATTCGACTCGATCCCGATACACCGGGCATCTACTATCACGAAGTAGAAGTCTCTACATATCCGCTATTTCAATACCCGCCTTACTGTCTTGCGCTAGCCTCGCGCATGACGGAAGTGGCGGAGAGGCATGGCCTCGATCTCTTGCACGTACACTACGCGATTCCGCATTCCATTTCTGCGCTGCTTGCAAAGCAGATGACCATCACTAGGCGGCTGCCGTTTGTCACTACTTTGCACGGCACCGATATCACGTTGGTCGGCGCCGAACCGTCTTACTTCCCAATCACAAAGTTTTCAATCGAGCAATCCGACGGCGTCACTACAATCAGCGAATACATGCGCCGAAGAACGGTAGAGTTTTTTGGAATTCAGGATCCCATTGACGTCATTCACAATTTCGTGAACTGCTCCCTTTATCGTCCCGACGCCGAAGCGCAGAGCCGTGGCCGCAAACGCATCTTGCATATCTCGAATTTTCGGCCTGTTAAACGCGTCCTCGATTGCATATACGCCTTTGCTAAGGTCCGAAAAGAAGTTGATGCTGAACTGCACATGGCCGGGGACGGGCCTGATCGTGGGCCGGCTGAGCGGCTTGCGCGCGAGTTGGGCGTCAATGACCACGTACGCTTTTTAGGCAAGCAGGACCAAATCTATCGGCTCCTACCCCGCATGCATGTCCTGCATCTACCTAGCGAAATGGAAGCGTTCGGTTTGGCCGCGCTCGAGGCCATGGCCTGTGGCGTCGTTCCCGTCGCCACCCTGACCGGGGGAGTCCCCGACCTTATCCAGCAAGGAGTGGACGGCTTCATGGAGCCCATAGGCGATGTAGACGCCCAAGCCGCTCGTATCGTAAATCTGCTTACAAATGAGTCTTTTAGGCAGTCCGTATCCCAAGCGGCGCGGCATACCGCCTTGAAGAGGTTCTGTACGGATCTGATCATTCCCCGGTACGAAGCCCATTACCAACGAATCCTGGCCGGGTGACGGAACTTCTACCGCCCGGTTGGAGTCTAAACTAACGACCGCCAAAAAGACCGCTGTGATGGGCGGCAGTGTTGTAAGATTCAGGCGATGGCGCATCTTTCGATGGGCAACTCGGAAAACCTTTCGATCGTAACGAGCTCCCAAGCCGGCGTTTCCGAGGAAGACGCTCGCATCCTGCGTGGATTAAGGGCCGGGATAGAAAGCGCGTATGAGGAGCTGATCGATCGATATGAGCAGCCCGTGTACAACGTAGCCTACCGCCTGCTTGGAAGTCAGACCGATGCCTGCGACGTCGTGCAGGAGGTATTTTTAAAGATTTTTCGAGGCGTGAACGC
The DNA here is from genome assembly GCA_035652115.1 of Bryobacteraceae bacterium. Classification (GTDB taxonomy): domain Bacteria; phylum Acidobacteriota; class Terriglobia; order Bryobacterales; family Bryobacteraceae; genus Bog-105. The sequence continues at coordinate 10,523 of DASREJ010000206.1, read as the reverse complement.
CTTCCGGGGACAAAGCAGCTTGCGAACCTGGGTGTATCGGATTGCGGTAAACGAAGCGCACAATCACCGCCGGTGGTTCGCGCGTCACTGCCGGCATGAAGTACCCATTGAACGGGAGACGATGGACCACGAGGGCTTTTTTGAATTTGCCCAAGACCCGGCTCGGTCTCCTTATGAACAGGCCCGGGATAGTGAAACGCGCACTTTGATTGAGCAGGCGTTGACCAGGATCAACCCGATTTTTCAGACTGCGGTAGTGCTGCGCGACATACAGAACTTGAGCTATGAGGAGATTGCTGAGATTTTGCAGGTCTCACTAGGCACTGTGAAATCGAGGATTCTTCGCGGACGAGAAGCGCTCCGCCGCGAACTGACGCAGCAGACAGGAACTGGCTTTGCGGAAGCGCTTGCTTAGTTTATGGAATTGGACCGGGACGGTATGATCCAAAACGATTTGCGGAAATTACCGCAGGTGCAGCCTCCGGTGCATTTGCGCACTGCTCTTCGCGTTATGGCATCGCGCGAACGGCAAATTGTGGTGGATACTCGCGGATCGCGGTGGCAGCGCTTCTGGAATGTTTGGAAGTTTCGCCTCAATGAGCTGATGAGTCCGTTTACAATTCCGGCGACAGGCGGATTTGTTAGCAGTTGCGTGCTGTTCGCGGCCTTGGCCCTGACGATAAGCCGGGCTACCCATGTTGTAGCTTATGAAGTTCCTGTGATGTATGCGGACCGGATGGACGCGAATCTGGTTCCGGTGGAACTTCGTTCCTCCGTAATCGTGACGTTGAGTCTCGATGGGAACGGTCGCATTACGGACTACGCGGTTCACGACGGGTCAGACTCCTTTGTCGGAGATACGACCCGGCTACAACAGGCGAGAAATATTCCTATTCCTGAATTTCCAAGTGTGTTGGCGCTCGCTCAGCCAATCAGCAGCGACATCAGCATCAAATTCACGCCCTTATTGTTCCGTCAGTAGCTTTGGTGGCTGTTCGCCCCGAACCCCCTGGGTCATCTTGCTTCAGTCTTAATAATGTTCGCTATGCGCTCGGCGAGTGCACCGATTGTACGCGAAGGATTCACGCCCAAGGCTTCCGGAATAATCGCGGCATCGGCAACGTACAGGTTCTTATAGTTGAAAACCTCACCCGCATGATTGACGACGCCGTTCATGACACTTGTCCCCATTCCACAGCCGCCCAGCGGATGGGGCGTTACTAAGTTGTGTAGCAGCGACCATGTCGGCGGCACCACAGGATTTCCTCCAGTCGCAGCCGAAAGCTTCAAATGCATGGCGACAATCGCGTCGATAGTTGGTTGCGACTTGCCGATGTCCCACGCCAGGTTCAGGCATGGCTCTCCCGTAAACAGTTCGTGGTGCAGGGAGAGCGTTCCGTTAGCTGCATCGACGCCTTGCGCGAACCACGGCATGACGTTGCGAAATGGTTCAGGGTCATTGGCGCGGAACATGTGGCGGAATGCGTCCAGAATCAACTTGGCCTGTACATTCTTAGTCGGATTGGCATCAATCCGCCGGATGTAGTCTGCAAAGACGTTCGGAAACCCGCCATCTTCAATCCAAAAACTCTGGCCGTTTTGACTTCGATCCAGAAAGTCGATAGCGCAGGTAATGGTTGGGCCCTGCGAGGGACTAACGTCTCGCGTGCCGTAAAAGGCGGGCGTCAGAAAGTCGCCGTTCGCGCTCCAATTGTGGCCGAGAAATGGGCTCAGGTTTGGCAGTGTTTTGTGCTCTTCGCGGCAGCGGAGCAAAAGCTCCGTGGACCCAATCGAGCCGCCGGCGACAATGACGATGCGAGCTGAGACGCTGCCTGGTGTGACTTTGTTGCCGGTCAGTTGATTGAAGGAAACGGTGTAACCGCCGGTGACCGGCTGGATATTGGTAACAAGATTAAGTTCGCGGATCTGCGCGCCGTGCTTTTCAGCCCAGGGCAGGTAATTGCGGTCAAGTGTGTTTTTCGCATCCGCATCACATCCGATATCGCAGTTTCCCAGGTGAACACATGTGCCCTGTTCAACTCCCTGTGCGTTTACGAAGCGTTTGCTGTTAATAACGTTGAACGGGTCTGGCTGCGTAAGGTCGAACGTTGGATCGAATGACACTGCCAGGTCGAGTTGCTTGAAACGGTCGCCGAATCCGGCTTTCTGCGCAGCCTCTTGCATCAGCTTCATCCGGTTTGTCCATTGGTTCGGGGGAACCTGCTGGACGTTCATGAACTTTGCAACCATGTCGTAATGCGGCTTCAGTTCCGCGTACGTAATTTCCTGCGGCCAAAGGGCAGTCTTAAAAACCGATTGTGGGGCCTCGCAGGAGATGTTCGCGTAGATCAACGATCCTCCGCCAACCGCCGCGCCGGTAGCGACAGACATGTGCGTGAACACTCGGAGATCTAGCCAGCCATGTTCCTTTTCCGGTGACTTTTCGTTCCAAAGCCACATATCGTCGGGATTGCGCGGATAGCTTTTTTTGTCCCAACGGCGTCCGCGTTCCAGAATCAAAACACGGTAGCCGGCTTCGGCTAAGCGGCAGCCTGTGATAGCGCCCCCAAATCCGCTTCCGATGACAACAACGTCAAAGTCCATACTGGGTGGCTGCTCCGGCGTTAAAGAGTTTCAGTGAATACAGGCTTGTTCTCGTCTGAGTGGGGAATTGGGTTGCCATCTAAAGTGTCTTGAGATATTCGATCAAATCGTGTTTTTGCGGTGCAGCCAAATTAACGCCATACGTATGCCCTTGGTTGCTATTGCCCGGAATATTCGTGTCCACGAAGAAACCGACTTTCGCGGCTTCAGAACCATCGGAGATAAAGCCTACGTGATCGGGATCATAGACGTCATAGCCACGATAGAACGTGACTGGCCGATTTTGCGGTACTTCCAGCAATGCTTGCAAATTCGGGACGGAACCGTTGTGCAGATAGGGCGCACGAGCCCAAATTCCATCCAGCGGCACATTCGCATATCCATTTGTTTTGCGATATGCATCAAACACGAATGGCGGTTGATTGATCGAGTGAAAGCGATCTACCAAGGCGGCTGAAAAAGAATCGAGCCGGTGGCGATCCGTCCCGATCTGCGCTATATCTTCCACTTGCCCCGTGTTCTTGCCGCCAAAAGCATGACACGCTGCGCACTGTTGGTCGAAGATCCCTTTCCCGCGCGCTGCTGCAACTTGATCGATAGCAAATGGATACCGCTCCGGCTGTAAGGTCAGCAGAAAATCTGTCACGCGTTGAAAGCTGGACAGGATCACCGTCTTGGGAGTGGCCCCGATAGCCATGGCGGCCGCAAAGTTGCGTTCGTGAATGTTGTTGTTGTTGCCGTCCCAATGCAAGTACATGCCCTCGCGCGGCTTCTGATTCCAAACCTGCGGCAGATCCACGGTTCCGATCGTGTTGTCCTCCGGCATATGAAAGACGTTAAACTTGGTCGGATTGAACGTGTCCGTTCGGCCGCGTCCCTGCTGCGGCCGTGAATCCTGCCAGGCGTAAGCGAGTTTTTGTTCCAGCAGCCCTTCCTTCGTGGCGGGAACAATCAGAAACCGATACAACATCGATTCCATCAGCGACAGCTTGTGTACGCGATTAATCGCCGCGATTACGTTATCCGGTGTGAACCGCGGGTCGGCAGCGCAAGCATAAAGGAATCGCTGAAACCCCTGGAGATCGAGCGTGTGCGCAGGAGCGCCGAGAACAATTTCCGGCTTGCTGTCAACCGTGCGGCGAATCTGCGCCGTGTGGCAAAGAGCGCAATTCGCTTCTACTGAGTCGTAGCCAATTTTGCGATGCGCAAACCCAATGGGCAGGTCATGCCTGTCTTCCATGATCAGCCCTAAAGAAGCCCATCCGCCGGGGCCAGGCAGCTTCTCAGGAAACATGTCCGGCAGTACTTTCCACAGCCAATACGGAATACGGCTGTCCGATCCTAAGCCGATCGCGCCATATTTGAAATGCTCTTGTACTGACGAATACTGAATGTCCGGTTCAGCGCGCAGCAGGTTGTACCAGAGGAAATAGCCAGCGACAGCGATGATCGCGATCACGACAGCCGTGCCGATGCGCACCGCCGGATACGCGAATTCCATTCGAAGCCAATTCCAGATGCCGCTGAAAAAGCGGCTGATGTGCGCGCCGTTGATGCGGCTCAGTTCCGGCAATGCAAGTTGCAGCAGAATGCCTTCAACAATGCCGAATGTGCCGTCCATGATCAGCGGCGAAATAAAGCCTGGCTGCGATACGGAGATATAGGCCCACAAAACCGCGGCGAGCAGCCGCGATAAAACAATGAGCCATGAATACGCCGGATAACGCAGCGGATTGACAGCCGCCGGAATATATAAGATCGACAGTGCCAGTACCATTGCGCCGTGCGCGACATTCCATACGGTGACACCCGTCACCGGCACGCCAAGCCCGACATTCACCATGTCGGGAGCGAAGAACTGAGTCGCGACGAACAGTAAGTTCAATAAGATGCCCAGCCACACAACGCGGCTGAACCAAATCGAAAATTTGTTCTGCATGCCTGTAATTCCGTCAGTGCGCGGTCGCAGTTTTCTCCAGATGATCGAGCATTAAGGGATAAATATCCGTAGCTGCATTTTTGCCGTAGATGCAATCGATATGTCCGTAGTTCGGAACCACGTGCCGCGAATAGAGGCTGCTGCCATTCGCCTTGCACAACGTGTCATAAGTAATCTGAGTGCTCTCCGGCAGGAAGCACGCGTTGTTTCCGCCATGGATGAACGTAATGGGGACCTTTAGCCGGTCAAGATGGGGTAGATAAGCTTCCGACCCGTCCGCTGCTACGATATGGCCTTTGCGTGTCATCAGCGAAATCTGCTCGAAGGATTTAATATTTGCTATTCCGAACATCTCGTGTAGCGCGTTCTCGTGCGTGGATTGATTCAGCTGCGCATGTTCATACAGCAGCGCGTACATGAAAGTAATTCGATGACAGACCGCGTTATTGCATAGATTGTCAAGCGGCACCGGATAAACGCTCAGCGCGCCGTCGTATAGGTGGTTCCACCAATCTGCGTGGCTGTCTACGTACGCCGTTAACGACTTCACGCCGATCTTGTCCAGGAATTCTGGAAGGTGCAAACCTGTGCGGATTTTGTTGACCGTCGGAACGACAAAATGGGTTGCAATCTGCGATGCCACTACCGAGCGAACACCCTGAAGCCCCGCCAGCATCGACATGAAAAATGTGGTCGAACCCCAGCAGTGCACCACCATTTGCACGTCTTTGGCGCCGGTCACCTTACGAACGTAATCGACTGCCGCTGGGTAATCGTTCTTTGCCACGTCGTCGCCGGACCATTCCGCCGCCGAAGCGGGCAGCGCAATACTATCGCGAAAATCCAGCAGCCAGACATCGTAGCCTTTTGCGAATAAGAACTCTACGAGATTCGTATCGATCGTGTCGATCGAAAAAATCAGGCTCGAAACACCAAGTCCGTGTGAAAGAATGACTGGACCCTTGCTGCCGCCTCGATAGCGCGTCAAACGTAGCGCGACGCCGTCCTTTGCTGGAAATGCATACACTGTGGGCGCGTCCACGCGCAGCGGGCGTTTCTGACGTGGCGGCGCACTCGGATCAAACGCGGTCGATTGCGAAAAGATCCCGCCATAAACGTCGTAAAGGACGCCGGCGAAAAAATGACCGAAGCGTGCCATTTGCGCAAGGGCATCAGCAGGGTTTGCGGCGTTCGTCACTTTTAAGGTGGTCATCTGCTTGGCAAAATCGGCTGGCAGAATATGCAAGACGCCTTTGCCTAAAACGGGCGCCTTATCGTCCGCGCCATTGTAGACGGTGATATATAGCGTGCTCGTGTCGTTCCACACGTCCCAAACCGGATTGGGGTGCACAACCTTAAAGCCGGTAAAAAACCAGCTATGGCCGTCCGCTGACGTCATCGTCATCCGGTAAATCATGTTGCGGGTGTCTACGTTATTGGGGTCGTTCACAAAAAGCTGAAAGACCCCATCCCGAACGGATAACGGCTTGTCTGACAGCGCAGGCGCAGTTACGGTGCCATTCATCTTCGCCGGATGCTGCGGATTGCTGAGCATGTCGTTTAAATCATCGGAAGCTACCGTCAGCGTGAACTCGAATGGCGAATTCTCCTGCTGGCCTTTATCGGCGGCAGGTTGAAAATCGCCGGTTTCGCCTTTGGCGAAATAACCGCGCATGGTCTCGGTAAACTGAATACCCGTCTTGACAGCGGGCTGCGACACAGTGCTGGACATATAATCCCCTTCTCTTCGCAATTGCGTGCCCACGTTGTCGGACAGGCCAAGCGAACCGTTGCTATGGCTAAGTGCTGATTAGTGGTCGATCATATCACCGAACCAGAAATAGGTTGTGGGCGAGGCGGCTGCCGCATCCAACGACAGGTCCACCGTAGACGGAATGTTTGCCGGTGCGTGATCATGACAAAACACGCCACAGGCATCGCCCTCTCTCCTGGGGCACTCATAATGTCTCAAAACTGCTTATTGTGATGCGCCATAACAATTAAGGACTCTGGTTCCACGCCGGTTTACCTCCGCTGCGATGAACGCATCTATTGCCGTCGGCGGTTTGTAGAGAGTGACCGTGCGGCTTATGTCCGGAGCGAAGCAATAAGGAGCTTTGGGGTCTGGCTTCGAAAGATACACCGCGCCCTCCCAGACGATCTCGTCCGTTTTATTCGAGGGAATGTTCACTTTGTAAATGAAATCGGGCACGCCGTCGTGGTTCACATCTGCAATCCCCAACTGGTCCATCCCGCGGCAACTGTCGTAATCGGCGTTGAGCGGTAGGGGCACAAAATTGGCTTCTTTGCGGTCCGTTGTGTAAACCGCCAGCCGGCAATTCACAGTGGGAATCGCCGTATAACGAATCATCACCGGCGCCACGACATGCAGAGCGTTCCCGGTTCGCACTTCGACAGCACCGCCGCCGGTCAGCGCAAATTGCGGCTTGCCTGCCTGCGAATCGCCTTCACGCTTCACTGTTTCCTCTAACACCGGTAACAGGGCTTCAGCCTGTGAACGCGCCAGCGCACGAAACTGCGCTGCTCCTTGCCTAAGAGTCGATTCTTGCGGCGTTAACGCAGAACAAGCCAGTCCAATCGAGGCACCGGCAAGCAAAATTGCGACAGTCGCCAATCTAGGGCCGCTGCGGAGTGAAATGAACCGTGATGTTGAACACATGATTTGTGCCCTGCCACATTTTATTTACCTGAAAAGAGCTGGTCGCGGTCGTGTCCGTGCTATCGCCGCGAAAACGCATAATATAGGCCGCCGCCATCTGCCGGCCCTCGAAGCCATTCAGGCCGCCATTAACGCGAGTGGAGCAATTTCCCACTGAGGTGGTGTTGAACAAGTCGTCGGAGAGCGCAAGCACCCCGTGAGTCACCCAATAGAACCCGGCAGAATCGAACGCAGTGAACAAATCCGTTTCGGCGATATCGGGATCGAAGCGCGGATACCAAACCTTCGAAGGGGCATTGCCTCCTGCCCACTTGTGTGTGGAAGTGTGCGTGATGCGTGGGTCCTGGTACACATAGGTGGAGCCCACGTCGGGGAAGTTGCGGAATTTTCCATAGCGCTCGTAGTTTTCTGCCCAGGTAAGCTGTATGATTCCGCGGCCATAAAACGCGTCGTAGACATGGTTTTGGCCCCTGCCGTATTCGGCTGTGGTCTTAAACCAGTCGCTTTCGTTGTCCGCTTGCGCCAAAAACTGTGTCTGCCGTTCTGGGCTCAGGATGTTGTACTTTCGCAGCATCAGGCTAAGTTGTCGCGACCGGCCGTCGAATCTCTGCCGCGCCTGCTGCCAGGTGGCGACGCTGCGCGGCAAAAGCTGCGTCGCTTCATCCACTGTCAGCCAGCCGCAGCGCCGCATCAGTTGGATAAAGCGTGTTGGATGAAAATGCCAATGCGTTCCGTCAATCCCGAGGTTTGCCTGCTTCCAGAAGCACAGCGCGGAAACGTGAGCCTTGAATTTCGCAAACTCCCCGGTACTCATTTTCGTCTGTGCATCGGTTTTCAGCCATCCGAAGCGTGTATCGATGGTGCTGTCGTCCCATTCGGTCTGTATTTTGCAAATCATGAAGCTGAGACGGTCTTTGATGTCGGGATCGGCTAATTTCTGCTGCGCTTCCTGAGGCGTGGGGTAGTTGCCTTGCGCACCGAGCCATTGCCATATTTCAATGCTCTGACAGCGGCTATCGAAACTGCTCGAACCATCAACCAGCATCCAGCGGCTGTCTTTGCAATAAGGGAAGTCCGCATCGCTGAACTTGCGTACCGTTGGCGCATTTAGGTCCACCCATCCAGAGCCGCCCGGATATGCCACGCGCCGCCAATGCGGTGCATTTGCCGGCGTCAGCGTATCCGGCCCCAATACTCTGCCAAAGCGGAGCAGTTCGAACCCCGCGCTTTGCGAGTGCGGATACAACTTCTTCGCATGCTCGAAAAGCTTATACTCATAACCCGTCTCAGTCAGCGGAGTGGTCTCTGACCGAAGCCCCAGATGCAGAGTCTCCATCGTGCAATTGCCCGCGTTGAAGCGCATTGCGACAACCTGCGCTGCATCGCTGGTGTATACGACGGGCGGCAGCGCTGGCGCGTTCGTAGGGTCGCTTGCGTAAAACGGAGTACCGACCAGAAGCGTGAAATACATGGCTCCGAAGACCGCATTCGTGCGAGCCGCATCCGTAATGTTGAAATAGACGTTTTTAGCGTTAGACCGGCCGGTGATAGCCAGCATGTTCGCTTCATCGCAGCTGATCTCGAAGTGGATCAACCCCGCTGTTCCATAGATCCGTCCGGCAGTCCCCACTTCGTCCTTGCGATAAATCCGGGAGCCCTGCTGAACCGTCGCCGGAATCGTCTTCAAATGCATGTAAATCGAAAAATAGACGACCCGTGTCGTCGCGCCCGCCGCCGTGCCTCCAATCTCTGTCTCATGCCGGATGATGACGCAGCCGTTATCGGTCCAACCGCCGTTGTAGTTCTGCGGATGATGGGGATCTGCGCTCACCGGCACGGGATCGCGCTTATAGGCCACTGTCCCGTCTGCAATCGCGCGTACCAGCGATGCGGCCGCTCCTGTTGGCGCCGTTAGATGAAGTCCTCCATGCCAGTTCATTTGGTAGCTCACGGGATAGGTTCCTGCGCCTGGTTGACCTCCTGTCATGGCTCTCTCGACGAATTGAGCGTCGCTCTCGTTCGGCTGACGATTGGGTAAAAAAGGCGGGCTAATGATCATCGGGAGTCTTTAGACCGGCTCTTCCTACATCGAGAATGGATAGGCATCGACGACTGCATGCTGCTCGCACGGGGAACTGTTCGAGAGCCGGTCGTAAAATCGACAGGCGAACGTGTCTTTCGTCTTCTCGTAGCGCCGCTCGGTCGTCAGGTGGGTGTTGCGCCGTGCGTTGCCATCCGACCAGAACCGCTTAAAGCAGTCTCCCGGTCCCTCCGTCGCGCGCGGGCACGGCCATTTGGCCGGAATCACCACACTTCCGCATCTGAACAGGAGCACGGTAACGCGCCGGTTTGTCGCATTGGCGGTATTTCGCTCCAGCAGCCCCGTCTCATCTTTGTTCTGGCTCGCCTGTTCATATCGCGCCTGGTCGCTGGCAGAGAAGATCATCAACGGATTAAATCGGCTGCATCCTTGTACGTCGCCTTTGTGAGCGGAATCTGCTCCTCGGGCGAGGAAATCGTTCGGCCCGAGCGTAAGCTCCTTTGGGCAAATGGTGGTCAAGTAGGCTTGCATGAGAGCGGAATCCGCTGTGCCGCCCGGCAGACTCGCCGCATCGCGCATCATGGAGCGCTGCGTATCTCCCCAGCCTTCAGCCTGCGCGATCTTCTGCCACAATGCCACGGATGCAGAAGGCTGTGTATGGAAGGTCAATACCGCGTAGACCGCCAGCGCACGATGTCCGCTGAGTGTTTTGTTATATGTATCGTCTCCAGTCGGATCGGCATGCCCAAAGACAGAAAGCGGCGGATACCGGCCGCCCGCATCCTTATGGTCTTCTCGCATGCGCATGAGTAGCCTTAGGTCGGCGTCGATGTCGGGCGTTACAAATGAGGAGTCAAAGGCAAAGCGTATGTCGTCTACTCGCCAGCAGGCGACCGGGATGAGCCGCAGCCGAATTGTATTGCGTTCGGAAGAAACCGCCGGCGCCGCAAGGCAGTCTGAAAGGTTCTCTGCGGCATGCTTGCCAGCAAGCGCGCCCCCCGAACTGCCGACAACCTTGCCACTGTCGTTATCGTCCATCCCGTCCCCATAAAAAGAAAAGCAATCGAGGTTCCACTGTGGAAGCGTGCGCCCCGCGCGTATACGGGACTCTTGCGAGATCAGGCGTGTCAATTGCGGTTCGCAACTAACCCATTAGCGAGTTACTTGAATTAAACGGTGCGGCGGCGCGGTGAATATCCCGCTCTAACTGGAACAGCCTTCTAGCTTTTGCTCGTTGCAACACGCCGCCGCGCGAAAAC
>DASREJ010000205.1:0-8875 GCA_035652115.1 Bryobacteraceae bacterium | reverse complement strand
CCCGCAGCGGAACCAAACGCATAGTGGACCACTGGGCCCGCCACTTTTTTCTGATCGCTCGTCAAATCGTGATGAAAGATTCCGCGCGCGATAGCCGAGGCGGCCTTCACCGTTGAATCTTCGTCGGCGGCCTGTGGCTGTTCTTCGTCTTTCGGAAGCAGGGAATGAAACTCACTCATCGCAAACGACGCAATCAAGCCTCCCAAGGCACCGGCGAGAACACCTTTCCATAGGCTTGGCTTAGGCCGGCTAGATTGCGATTCATTTTGCATGTTCGACTTCCTGATCCTGCGCGATTTTGACTTCCGGTGCGACCTTCGCGACTTCGTCGATAAATTGCGCGGCGACATGGCGCATTTCGAACTGTTCCACATCACGCAGACCGGCTGCGCTCAGAGTCTTACGCCGATTGGGATCACGATAGAGGCTAAGAAGGCCTTCGGCGAGCGCGTCGGCATCTTCCGGCTCGACAAGAACCCCGTTGCGAACCACTTCGGGCACCGCTGCCGCACGTGCCGCGACAATAGGTTTTCCGGCTGCCATTGCTTCCAGAAACACAATACCGAAGCCTTCCTGCGCGCTCGGCAGGCAAAATACGTCGCAGCGTTTGTATTCTGCCGCCAACTCGTTCGCGTTAACGTCGCCGACCCACCGCAAAATAGGTTCGATTCGTAACTCTGTGGCTAATTGCCGCAGACGCCGGTACTCGAGCCCGCCGCCTACAATTCGAACCTCCAGTTGCGGAATGCGGTCTCGCAACAGAGCGGTAGCGCGCAGCAACACATCCATGCGCTTGCGCGGATAGAAGCGGCACACCGACAAAACCGTGTATTTGCGCGGGTCGGGACTGCCCGCATTCGCCTGAAAGAGCCGATGCCATCCGTCAAGATCGATCAACTCCGGTACGACTACGGCATTACTGACACCATAGAGTTCTTCGAGACGGCGTGCGCAGTATTGGCTGATTGTAATCACCTTCGTCGCGCGCCGCGCATGCTTTGCTTCGAGATTGGCTTGAAACGCCATGCTCGCTCGTGTGGCGCCTCGCTCAAACCGAACTGCATCGCCCAAAACACCTTTGATGCACGCGATATGCGGAAGTCGATCTGGTTTTCCCGCGATGCTATAGCCATCGGCATCTATTCCCACCGTCGCATTGCCGCGAAAGCGCCGCCAGCGCAATGTCTCGTTGAAGAGAACGCGCGTCACTGTGTACACCGGCGTGATCGTCCCCGGCGTTACCCATTCCACATCGATTCCCAGTTGCCCCAGCGCCTCCGCCAGAGTACGCGTTCCAACATAGCATCCGCTTCCACGCCGCACATCCAAGGGGATTGCTGTGATGAATTGAAGCAAGCTCATTGGTGTGACAGAGTGCGGACAGATGATCCGGTTACATGTGCGTCGGTTCCCCGGACTGTTCTTAGCGAACGATTTTACCGTTCCCGGAGCCGCCGTTGTGCAGGGGAGACGGCAAGAACCCTACTCCACAACGAATCATCTGCCGCCGCTGGCGAAAGGCCCTCGCTTCCCTGCCGCCGTCCTCCTTCGGTCCGCGATTCAGAAACGATACACAGCAAAAGTCGTTTCTTAGGCTTACTCGAACGGACGAGACCAGCCGGCAAATTGTTTCCGCAATCGTTCAGTCCAGTCGTTGCACGCCCATTCGAACGCGCGGTGGGAGCCGTGTGCGTGTCAGGCGTTCGTGTTCCAGATATCTATATTCCACTTCCAACGCCCATCCTCCTGCTTCCAATGAACGACATACTTGACTTCCATCTGACTTTCCGAGTCTTCTACGGGCGCGACGGTAAGAGTCGCGCGGCCAATCTCGATAGCAGCGTCACCGGCAACGATTACGTCCACGGATTCTAGAACAGCAGACTTCGCATTGACAGATTGAACTAGATTCGACCAGAACTGTTTGATCTCGTTCCGGCCAGAAATCATCGCTGCTCCAGGCGGCAAAATACGAGCGTTTGCCGTATATATTTGGTCCAAAGCATCAAAGTTGCGCTTGCCAAAGACCTCAGTGTTGAAAAGCTCATTCGTCTCTGCCATCCCAAGCCGAATTTGATCAATAGCTGGTTGCGCCGAAGTTGACATAGGGGTCAAGATTATCACACGATTTCGGCTGTAGGTCCGGCGACCGTCAGATGGGTCGCGGTCAGACGCTATAAAGCGCGTTAAACTCTTGCCAGGTTTCTTTCCAAAATCTTCTGAATGTGCGCCCCGCGGCTCGAAATACCGACTGATGCTCCATCCAGACAAGCGCGGCAGTGCCCGCTAAGAATGCAACATGACAGATCTTGATCGCGGCCTGGATGCGTTGAGAGTGGCGCTGCCGGAAAACGCGAAGCGCGAACGCCTGAAATCGAAGGTGAGCTCCCTCCTCATCGAAAATGCGTTCACAGATGCATTGCAGCAGAGGCGAGCTTGTCGCATCGTGCAAAGCGGCGTAATACGGCCGCGCCAACAGTTCCGCTGTCACCAGCACCTTGAGGCAAAGTTCCAGACCCGCCAATCCGCGAATCCACCGGAAGGCGCTATGCACCCAATGTTTTTGCAAGCACGGTGCATTCTCTACCTGAAGAAATCGAGCCAAGATCTTGCTATGACGCTGCTCTTCGCGCAAGAAAAGCTTTAAAGCCGCAAGCAAACCAAGATCCCCAATCGCGCGTGCGAAGCATTGCGCCCGTTCCAGCAAACGGGCGCCAGATGCGCCCTCTCCCAGTTGAAACTGCTGGATAGACGGGATCACCGCCAGCCGCTCGACCCTCGACAAGCGGACACCATTACTCCATGGAAATACAGGTTCAGGTGCGTTTCGGTAAAAATAGTCGATCCAATCGTAAGAGGTCACGCAAGGTGCGTCACAAGAGACCGCCGTCATGAAGAAAGTATCTAACAGATACTTTATAATGTAAAGTACTCCGTTGAACTTTGTTCAATCGAGCGCACGAACGCGATAAAAATACTGCATCCGCCACAGTCCGGAGTCACGGCCAAAAACTGAATTAGCCTGCTCCTCAAAGGCGTGCCGGCTGCTCTCGCCGACCACACTCCAACGAGCCTGATAATAAGCGCAGTCGTTAGAATGTACCTTAAGATCGATTGGCCCCAGGGGCAATGGATCGACGGACCCAATAACAAGATATCCTTGCAATCCATGAAGGCTCTGCAGAGCGGCAACTTCCTCTGAAATAGTCACAGCCTACGTCCTTTTTCGGAATTGCATTGGCAATTCCTCTCTTATAGACGCATATCGGATCACGCCAGAATCTTCGTAGAAATTCGACCAGCGGATGGACGTTATGCCGGCACAACGCCCATAACAGCCAGCCTGCTCACACGGGGACCGGGCAAGATAATGCCCGTCAGGTTCAAAGGATCTGCACTCGCAACGGGAACAATCTCCCTATTGTTCCCTTCGCGGCGAATGGCTCGCAACAGGTCCAACGCCTCTGGCCGCGCGAACTGCTCGCCGCTAAATCCGGATACGAAACGGCCGCCCCGGATTTCGCCGCGCGCCTCCATCCTGCGCAGGACTGGCAGCAGCTCCCGCCACGGCGGAGCAAGCGTTTCCCGGGTGAGAAGATCGCGCAGCAAAACTCCCCAGCGCATCAGCAGTTGTTGCGCGAAACGATGCACGTGCTCTTCGGCAGTGATGGTTCCGTCGATGTGACGCAGCAGCGCCCATCTTCCTGCCGCGTGGCGTGGTCGCTTCTTGCTTCCGCGTCCTTCGCCGCGCCGGCGTTTTGGGTCGATCAATGCCCGCAAGTTATCGAATCCGTCGGCCGTCACAAAGCCTCCCGCCAACAGTTCCCAAAGCCCATCTTCCACTTCGCTGGCCAAACGTTTGGTGTGCCGTGTCAAATCGACGAAAAAGCTCGCACCATTGCGTTCCAATGCGTGCAGGACATCGCGGGCAGGATGAGACAGTCCCGACGAGTCGGCTTGGCCTGCGCCATACATCAACCAATCTGCGTCTTCGCGCAAGAAAAGCGTCACCGGCGCAATTCGTGTAGGCCGCACGCGACGGTTCTGGGCGATGGCAGGGTGCGGCGACACGCGCGCCCACATCACTTCGCCCGAAAAACAAAGCTCGTCTAAAGATTCTGGATTGTATTTCGCAATCCTTCGCGCCAAAATCTCCGATTCCCACGCCGAGGCCGGAATCTCATACCCTTGCAGTTGCCTGATGATTTGCAACGTGCCGTCTGCCCCATGCAGTTGCCCGTGCGGCGAAACATGCTGCCATGTTTGCAAGAAACGCTCGAAATCGAGAGCCGTTACCGGTTCGATTTCGCGCCGCAGATGTCCGATGGTCGCCCGATGAATGCGGGCAAGAATGCGGCGGTTGCACCACTCGATTTCGCCCTCTCGATAGCGAAAATGCCCACGCAGCACTTGCCCTTGCACTTCGAGCCGTAAAAGCGATGCTTCGATCGCATCGGGCGGCAACGCGAGTTTTTCCGCAAGACTCGAAATCGTCGTGGGACCAAGCGATTCCATCCATCCGCCGACAATCGAATTCACATCGTCGGCAATAGCCAGCCGTTCGGTCGCAACCCAAAATGGCAGCCCGTTCCGCGTGAATACGGAAGCGCGCCCGGAGCCTGCCAGTTCATCGAAAAATGCCTGCCATTCCTCCGTCACCGGCATGTTTACCAGCGTGAGCAAGGCGTCGTGCAACTCATCGGCATCACGCGCTTCGGGCCACGACTCCGCTGAAATCTGATCGATCACGGCTGGGTCGAGCACGCCTTCGCCGGTCACATCTGTTCCCAGCGTTTGCCGCAACTGAACAGCTCGCGTGCGGCGCTCTTCAAGTGGCGCATCGTCGAGATAGGCGTAAGGGTTGGCGTTCAGAATTTCATGTGAGAAGAGAGAAGCTTGCACCGTGTCAATGGCCACGGTCCGGATACGGCCTTCTTCAATTCCTGCAAGTACGTCGCACAAGCCATCCAGATCCATCGCTTCGTGCAGGCAATTGTCTATGGTTTCGTTCACAAGCGGATGATCCGGAATGCGAATCGGTCCGGTTAGATTCTCGGCGCACGCCACTTGGTCTGGGAACACAGACGCCAGCAGATCGTCGGCGCGCATGCGCTGCAGCGGCGCAGCGACGCGCTTACCGCCGCTAAACCGCAGAATGGCGAGGGCGCGTGTCGTGTTCCAGCGCCAACGTGCGCCAAACATAGGTGCTGTGAGCAGGGCTTGCCGCAAAACATCTTTCACCGTTGCGCTTTTTAGAAATGCAAACACCAGTTCCAACGGAAACGAATGTTGGTCGCTCAGAGAGAGCACCAGCCCGTTATCTGTAGCCGCGGCTTGCAATTCAAAATTGAATGTGCGACAAAAGCGCTTTCTTAGGGCAAGTCCCCATGCGCGCGTGATGCGCGAACCGAATGGCGCATGCAACACGAACTGCATACCGCCGGCTTGATCGAAGAAGCGTTCCGCCACGACGGTTGTTTGAGACGGCAACGCGCCTAGTTGAGCCGCGCCGGAACGTACATACGCAGCCGCTTGTCTCGCTCCCGCTTCGTCCATTCCGCATTCGTTGATCAGGAAAAATGGAATCGAATCCGTATCCGTCAGAATGCGTTCCCGGATCTGCGCCACCTCGGCCGAGAGTTCGCGCGATCTGCCCGGCGCTTCTCCCAGCCAGAAAGGAATCGAAGGCGCCGCGCCATTCGCGTCGATTACGCGAACTCTTCCCGCCTCTACTCTCTTAATTCGCCAGGAATGTGTGCCAAGAAGAAAAACATCCCCGACCAAACTTTCCATTGCGAAATCTTCGTCCAACGTTCCGATGGTTTTGCCGTCCGGTTCCGCGATGACTGCATAGTTTGCGTTTTCGGGAATAGCGCCGCCGGAAGTAATCGCCGCAAGACGCGCGCCGCGCCGGCCTTTAACGCGGCCATTGACGCGGTCGTAGTGCAGCATAGCGCTGCTTCGGCCACGCGATGTCGCGATCCCTTCGGAAAGCATGTCGACGATGGCATCGAAGTTTTCGCGCGGTAGGTTTCGGTAGGGATAGGCCGAACGCACAACATCAAACAGTTTGTCTATGTCCCATTGCTCCGCGGCGGCGGCAGCCACAATCTGCTGAGCGAGAATGTCCAGGGCATTTTCTGGAATCGCGATCCGTTCCAATTCGTCCTTTCGAATCGCGGAGACCAATGCAGCGCATTCGATAAGTTCGTCTCGCGTGGTCGCAAAGAGACGGCCGCTTGGCTTCGCTCCTATCCAGTGTCCGGAACGGCCAATTCGCTGCAGCGCGACAGCGATTGATCGTGTAGACCCGATTTGGCAGACAAGGTCTACAGTTCCAATGTCGATGCCCAGTTCGAGCGATGCCGTCGCGACCACTGCGCGCAGTTCGCCGCGTTTCAATCGTGACTCGGCGTCGAGCCGCAGTTGCCGTGACAGGCTTCCATGATGCGGCAGAACCGCATTCGCGCCCAGCCGCTCTCCCAGCGCATGCGCAACGCGTTCGGAAAGCCGGCGAGTATTCACAAAAACCAGTGTCGTGCGGTTTGCCAGAATCAGTTCAGCAAGCCGGTCATAGATCTCATTCCACAGTTCAGTGCTAGCGACCGCGCCGAGTTCATCGCGCGGCGTTTCAACCGCAAGGTCCATCTCACGCCGGTGTCCGACATCGACAATGCGCGTGTCGGAGCCGAGCAGACACGCTACTTCTTCTATCGGTTTGACAGTTGCCGAAAGACCAATGCGTTGAGCGCGGCGGTTCGTCAACGCATCCAACCGCGCGAGCGACAACATCAAGTGCGATCCGCGTTTGTCATCTGCAATGGCATGAATCTCATCCACAATGACTGTCGAAACAGTTCGCAGCATCTGCCGCGATTTCTCCGCGGTAAGAAGGATAAAAAGCGATTCCGGTGTCGTCACCAGAATGTGTGGCGGCTTCTTCAGCATCTGTGCACGTTCAAGCATGGGCGTATCGCCGGTCCGCACCGATGTTCGAACCGGCATCAACGGCACGCCTTCACATTCAGCCAAGGCCGCAAGTTGCGCGAGCGGCAACTCCAGATTACGGTGCACGTCATTGCTAAGCGCCTTCAGCGGCGAAACGTAAACGACTTGTGTCTCATCGGGCAATGTTTGCGCGCGTGCCGCACGAACCAGCCGGTCCAGACAGATCAGAAACGCCGCAAGCGTTTTGCCCGAGCCGGTCGGCGCCGAAATAAGCGTGTCCCGTTCGCGCGCAATTTCGCGCCAGCCCAATAACTGAGGCTCAGTCGGAGCATCGAAATGCTCCGCAAACCACCGCTGAACGAGAGGGTCGAATCCGGACAAGGACATACAACAAAGATCGCTATTACTAGGATGCCGTAGTGTGCCGCTGGAGCTTCAGCGACGTTGATGGAAGCGGGCGTTCAGGTGGAAACGCTCAGCCCTTCGTGCGCCAGTTCAAGAGTCTCTATGGCCACGTCGCTGGTTTCCGCATTCAGGCTCGGCCCCGACCACTTGACAGGCCAGGCATTCACGAAGGTGAATCGTAAAACTTCTTCTGCCGCCTCAGTCAACATCACGATGGCTACGTTCTTTCTGGTGAGTTTGCCATCCAGTGTTTGCTGCATCCATTGCCACAAACTCAAATCGGCTGTCAGGCCGCGTTTCAGGGTGATATTGCTGAATTTCGCTTCGCCGGGCAATTTTCGTGCGCTGTTGACTTTGTCATTGCCGTCTCGATAGTCTTCCGCCGTAACGTCAGCCTCAATGCCGGTCACCGAAAGAAACGCCGATGAGGCAATGCCATCTATCTCAACCTTGAAATTGGTTGCATTGAAAGGGTCCTTGCGTCCGGCGATCGGCATTCGAGCAGTATACCCGAAATCATCTAGATCTAGCTTCAATCAAGGTCACGGCTGCACTGTGAACCTCGCGCCGAGTTCGACAAAAAGTCGGTCACTCGCAGTCGAATGTCCCTTAAATCCTCCTCTAAGGTGGAGAGCAGTAGAATGCCCTCAGCACAACAAATTTCTTGTGTATGCCAGGTACTTCCGACCATGTATTTATCTCGTTCTCTCAGCACGATTTTGCGATTGCCGAGAAATTGGTGTGCGCGTTAAAGAGCGCGGATCTACCTGTGTGGATTGCGTCAGAGAACCTCATTCCGGGAACGCAAGATTGGGAATTGGCGATTCGCGATGCGATTGATCACAGCTTCTCGGTCGTGTTCTTGGCTTCTCCTGACTCACGGATCTCTCAATACGCACGTGGTGAGCTGACTCTGAGCAAATCAAAAGGAAAGATCATCATTCCTGTGTGGATATCCGGTCTGGTTTGGTCTGATTGCGTACCACTGGAGTCTGTGTTCACTCAATTCATTGATCTACGAGAAAATGCACCGTCAGAGGAATTTGACAAGCTTGTCGAACGTTTGAAAGACCTACATGCTCAACAGTGGTTCGAACGAGCTATAGCGACTAAGGATGTATACGAGAAGGTCAGTTTCTTCACCAAAGTGATTCGAATCAGGCCCAATGACCCAGTGGCGTACTACAATCGAGGCCTTGCATTGGATCGAACGGGTGACCTTCAGGCGATGTTAGAGGATTTCACCGCAGCTATCCGGCTTCAGCCAAATTACGCTGACGCTTTTGACCAGCGGGGCAACGTTTACGCGGATCTATATTGGATCTTTCGACGCGAAGCAGACTTAGAACGTGCGTTCGAAGATTACACGGCAGCCATTGACCTGGATCCAAGCCACGCTAAGGCCTTTCACAATCGCGCCGTTGTGCGCGAAATCCTGAACGATTTAGAAGGTGCTCTGAAGGATTATGGCGCAGCTATTCGCATCGACCCATGTTTTGGCAGCGCTTTTTATAATCGAAGC
>DASREJ010000204.1:0-3546 GCA_035652115.1 Bryobacteraceae bacterium | reverse complement strand
ATGCATACACAACCATGGGTGAGTTCGTGGCCTGGATCATCGGTTGGGCGTTAGTGCTTGAATACGCCCTCGGAGCGGCGACGGTTGCCATCAGTTGGAGCGAGTATCTCAACAAATTATTTGGCGGCACGCTGCCTTATCAGTGGTGTCATTCCCCGATGCAAGTCTCCGACGCCGGAGTACGCGGAATTTTTAATATTCCCGCGCTTATCATCGTCTTCATCTTGACGTTGATTCTAATTAAGGGCGTGCAGGAATCGGCTACTGTCAATGCCATAATTGTCGCCATCAAAGTGACCATCGTGATTGTATTTATTGCAGTCGGTTGGCACTTCGTCTCCCCAGCCAACCTGCATCCATTCACTATTCCGGCCGACACGCCTGGGCATGAGGGTTACTTCAAGCATGGTTGGCCCGGCGTTCTCGGCGGAGCGAGCATAGTCTTCTTTGCTTTTATCGGTTTTGACGCTGTGTCAACGGCAGCCCAGGAAACCAAGAATCCCGGGCGGGACATGCCAAAGGGAATTCTAGGCTCCCTGGCGCTCTGCACAGTGCTGTACATCCTGTTCGGTTATGTGCTCACCGGTGTCTGCAATTGGAAAGAGTTCGGCATGTCAGGTAAGGAAGCTTCCGTGGCCTACGCAGTGGATCACTACATGCCCGGCTTCAACTGGCTGGCTACCGCCATAACCATCGCAATCTTGTTGGGCTTCTCATCAGTCATTCTCGTTATGCTTTTGGGGCAAAGCCGCGTATTCTTCTCCATGGCCAATGACGGCCTGCTGCCCAAACTTTTCGCCGCAGTTCATCCGAAGTTCCGAACACCCTACAAGTGCAATATCGTGCTGTTCTTTTTTTGCGGCGCGTTCGCGGCACTGATTCCGGAGTCGCTTGCCGGCGACCTGACAACCGTGGGTACGTTGTTCGCTTTTGTGCTGGTGTGCATCGGCGTTATCATCATGCGTCGCCTGCGGCCCGAATTGCATCGTCCTTTTAAAACGCCATTAGTGCCGCTCGTCCCGTTACTTGGAGTTTTAGTTTGCGGCGGCATGATCGTGTCGCTCGACCATCGCTCGC
This sequence comes from Bryobacteraceae bacterium, assembly GCA_035652115.1. Lineage (GTDB taxonomy): Bacteria > Acidobacteriota > Terriglobia > Bryobacterales > Bryobacteraceae > Bog-105. The sequence goes on along the minus strand of DASREJ010000204.1, from coordinate 2,469 downwards.
AAGTTACTGCGTTCTGCTGGATGCTGATTGGCCTAATCGTGTATTTCCTTTATGGAAGGACACACAGTAAGCTCGCCAGTTCCAGCCCTGCACTCGAAGCGGCTCCGGCGGGTGACTAAGCTCGATTAAAACGCCGTCGCAGTATGTTTGAGATGTGAAACTTCTCGGCTTCGTCCTCCTGGCCTTAACTTGCCTCCCCGCCGGGGCTCAGACCGGCACCATCGTTTTGAGCGATGTGCGCTTGATCGACGGCACCGGCGCAACGCCGCGCGATCACGTCTCGATCGTTATTCAGAACGGAAAAATTGCGCGCATCGCCAGTGGCGGCGAAAATCGGGCGCCAGATGCGCAAACTCTGAAACTCACTGGCAAGACAGTCATTCCTGGACTTATCAACGGCCACGGCCATCTTGGTTTGACGAAGGGCACTACGGTCAGCCCGGATAATTACACAGCAGCGAACATCGAGCACCAACTGCGGCAATACGAGCGTTATGGCGTTACAACCATGATGTCGCTCGGCATGAATAAAGATCTGATCTATCAACGCCGGGCAGAGCAGGAAACCGGACAGCTCGGCGGCGCAACTCTTCTTACAGCCGGTCGCGGAATCGGCATTCCGAAGGGCGTTCCCGGTGTCAACGTCGGGCCGGATCAACTCTATCGTCCCGCCACTCCAGAGGATGCGCGCAAGGCGGTTGACGAGATGGCCACGCACAACGTAAATCTGATCAAGATCTGGGTAGACGACAATCTACACACAATGCCCAAGCCCAATCCCGCGGTTTATTCAGCCGCGATTGCTGAAGCGCATCGCCATCACCTGAAGGTCGCGGCTCATGTTTATTATTTGGCGGATGCCAAGCTCTTAATCACGAATGGCATTGACATTCTGGCCCATAGCATTCGCGACCGCGAGATCGACGCCGACACACTCAGCGAGATGAAGCGCAAAAACATTTACTACATACCCACTCTGCAGTTGGAAGAATCGTTCTTTGCGTATGCCGATCATCCCGCCTGGATGGACACGCCGTTCTTCAAGAACGCGATCGGTCCGGAACTGGCGCAAACACTGAATTCGGACACGTACCGGAATAAGATCCACAACGATCCGTCAACACACGTCCACGGCACTGCCTTCGACACCGCGCTGGCGAATCTAAAAAAAGTAAACGATGCCGGTGTGCCGGTCGCATTCGGCACCGATTCCGGGGCTAACCCATATCGCATTCAAGGCTGGGCTGAGCACCGCGAACTGCAGTTGATGGTACAGGCCGGGATGACCCCGCTTCAAGCGCTCCACAGCGCCACAGAAGTAAATGCAAAAATGCTGCAGCTTTCTGACAAAACCGGAACAATTGCCGCAGGCAAACAGGCTGACCTGATTGTTCTGGACGGCGACCCCTCATCCGACATCACAAATACGCAGAAGATCGCGATGGTCTTTCACGATGGCAAGCAGGTGAAACCGCGGCCAGAACCTCAATAGTCCCGAGCGCTTAGGCCTGGATCTTCGAGAAGAAGTGGCTTCCAATCAACAGAAGCATCCCGCCTATAACCAAAAGCACTGCTGCGTCCCAAACCAGGCCGAAGTGCGTCACACCGATGAGAATGGTACGCAATGCGTCAACGCCATAGGCAAGCGGATCGATGCTCGTGACCATGGCGAACAACTTCGGCAGGTTGTTCAACGGGTAAAGCGCTCCCGAAAGAAAGAAGATCGGCATCACCAGGAAGTTCATGATGAGCTGAAAACCTTGCATGTTTTGCAGCACGGATCCAATAGTCGTTCCAAGCGCTGCAAAGAGCCCCGCAATCAGGAGCATAAATACGAGGGCAAGCGGAGCGGCTTTCAGATTTACGATGCGGAAACCCGCGATGAAGCTTATAACGAGCACAAGCAACCCCTGAATGACAGCGACGGTTGCCGCGCCGAGCGTTCGACCGAACATGATCTGAATCCGCGGCACTGGGGCTACCAGCGTCTCTTTCAAAAATCCGAACTGGCGATCCCAAAGCAGCCCGATACCGGAGAAGACGGAACTGAATAGCACGGTCATCGCGATGACGCCGGGAGCGATGAACTGGATGTAACTGCCTTCGCCTGCTTTTCGAAATACGGGACCCATACCAAAGCCCAAGGCGACCAAATAAAGCAGCGGTTGGCCGAGTGAAGCCACCAATTGAGCCCGCGAGCGGACATAGCGTCGCAGTTCGCGTAGCCAAAGAATATAGATGACGCTCATCGGCGGTTGCTCCACAAGCGGGCGAAGTCTTTAAGCTGCTGCGTGGAAGAGGCGCTTTCATCGCGGATGGTCGACCCGGTGAGCGCAAGAAACGCTTCTTCGAGCGAAGCCGTGCTGGTTTTTATTTTGAGATCTTCCGCCGATCCTAGTGCAACGATGCGGCCATGATCCATAATCGCGATGCGCTGCGCCACTCGATCCGCCTCATCCATATAGTGCG
>DASREJ010000203.1:0-4776 GCA_035652115.1 Bryobacteraceae bacterium | reverse complement strand
TATCTCGAAAGCCGTTCCGCTGGAGCCGACGGTATTGTCTCCGGGGTCGCCGGCGCTGTACCGGAACTGGTGGTGGCAATGGATCGCGCGATCGCAGCCAAGAATTTCGATCGAGCTCGCTACTTCAATGAGCTGCTGCTTGAATTTGTCGCTTGGCTGGATAAATTTCCCGCGACTATCGCGATTAAACAAGCGGCAGTGGTTCGCGATTGGAAACTCGACAACGCGCCATTTCCGTTTGACGAAACTACTCGCGCCGAAATTAGAACTTTCCATCGCTGGTTCGAGGAGTGGCTTCCCAGAGTGCTTGGCGAATGCAGACAACCGACTGCGGCAAAAGCGTAGGATAGTTGCTGAGATCCCTAGTGACATCCGACCCGCAAACCGCCAAGCCTAGTTTGGCTGCGATGGATACAGAAGAATTTCGCACGGCCGCACACCAACACGCCGATTGGATTGCCGAATATCTGCAGCATGTTCGTGATTATCCGGTCACCACATCCTTAAAACCCGGCGAGTTGATCTCCGCATTGCCGAAGACCGCTCCTGAAACCGGCGAGCCGATTGAACAAATCTTTTCCGACTTCCAGAGCAAAATCGTACCGGCTCTGACGCTCTGGAATCATCCTCGTTTCCTGGCGTACTTCTCCGTTTCATCTACGCCACCTTCCATGCTCGCGGAATTTCTCGCATCGGCCATGAACGTGAACGCCATGCTGTGGAAGTCGTCGCCCGGCGCCACCGAACTTGAACAGGTAACGCTTAGCTGGTTGCGGCAATGGCTCAATCTAGATGAGTCATTTTTCGGCATCATCTACGACACCGCTTCCGTCGGCGTGATGCAAGCGATCGGGGCGGCACGCGAGTTCATCGATCCGGAGGCGCGAACACGCGGCATGCGAGGCGATCTGACTGTCTACGTGTCCGAACATACTCACTCGTCGGCAGAAAAGGGCGCCATCACTCTTGGGTTCGGACAGAACAACGTTCGCCGAATCGGTGTAGACGACCAGTTCCGAATGCGGCCCGATCTGCTCGAGCAGGCCATCGGCCGCGATCTCGCGGCCGGCAAACGGCCCTGCTGCATCATTGCGTCGGCGGGCTCGACATCAACGAGTGCATTGGAACCGATTCCCGAGATCGCAGATATTGCGGAGAAGTATGGCATCTGGTTGCACGTGGATGCGGCATACGCGGGTTGCGCGGCGGTCGTTCCAGAACAGCGTCACATTCTCGAAGGCGCCGAACGTGCCCATTCGATCCTCCTCAATCCACACAAATGGCTGTATGTCTCTATTGACTGCAGCGTGCTATATACGCGGTATCCGGAGATTCTGCGGCGCTCCTCAACCCTCAGCGCCGAATATCTGAAGACCACGGAAGACGATGTCGTAGTCAATTACATGGACTACGGCGTTCAACTAGGCCGACGCTTTCGCGCTCTTAAACTCTGGTATGTCATGCGCTACTACGGCCGGCAGGGCGTAATTGCAATGTTGCGCGAAGCTCTCCGGCTGGCACAACTGTTGAAAAACTTGATCGATGCGGATGGTGACTTCGAAGTTTCCGCACCAGTCGCGTTTTCCCTGGTTTGTTTCCGGCATCGCAGCGACAATCCTTTCAATCAGCGCCTGCTCGCTGAACTCAACAGTACCGGAAAAGCGTTTCTTTCCCATACCGTGCTGAATGGCCGATTTGTTCTTCGGTTTGCGATCGGCAACTTTCAAACGACTGAAGATGACGTTCGTGAGGTGTGGCAGTTGATCCGGCAAACGGCTCAGCAACTGGTCGCCGCTGAAGCATCGGCTACTGTGGCGGGTTAGCCTTCGGATGCGCCTCGATACCGTTTTATGCGGAATCCCGCTGCGGAATCCGGTTCTCGCCGCTTCGGGAACCTTCGGCTATGGCATCGAGTTTGCGCATATCATCGATCTGAATCAACTTGGCGGAATCATCACCAAGGGGCTTTCCCGCGAGCCTATCGCCGGTAATCCGGCGCCGCGGCTTTGGCATACCGACGGTGGAATGATTAACTCCGTTGGGCTGCAGAACGTTGGTGTCGCAGCGTTCATACACGACAAGCTTCCCAAGCTGCGGCCGTTTTCCGTTCCCGTCATTGCGAACGTCTTCGGCTATGCGATCGAGGATTATCTCGAAGTGCTGCGCGCGCTCGAAGACGCCGAGGGCATTGCGGCATATGAGTTGAATGTGTCTTGCCCTAACACGAAGGAAGGCGGCATCTTTTTCTCAAGCGATCCGGGACTGCTCGGCAGCCTCGTTAGCCGCGCACGGGGTGTTGCCAAACGGCCACTGATCGTAAAGCTATCGCCGAATGTCGCCCGAATCGAACCATTCGCGCAAGCCGCTGAAAGCTCCGGAGCCGATGCTGTCTCGCTCGTGAACACGTTCGTTTCGCTCGCCATTGATCCTGAGACGCGGCGGCCGCGCATCGGCGCTGGCTATGGCGGTTTGTCCGGGCCGGCAATTAAACCAATTGCGCTGCGAATGGTGGCCGAAGCAGTCGCGGCAGTGCGCATTCCAGTGATTGGAATTGGCGGCATTGCCTCGGGAGAAGATGCGGCCGAATACCTGATTGCCGGCGCAAAGGCGGTGCAGGTAGGCACCGCGACTTTTGTTGATCCACGCGCGCCGCATCAAATTGCGAAGCAGCTTGCGAAGATACTCGGACGAATGCGTGCCGATTCTATCGAGGAATTCCGCGGCATCGTCCAGTCGGCGCCGCCATGCACTGCAAAGTAGCGCTGCTTACCGGGACGAAGCGGCTACAAGTTCCGGTAATGGGAAGTGCACCAGTTCCGGTTTGCTCTCCTGTTCTTCGACAGTTACGTTTAGTCGTGTCTTGAGCGCCTGCACGGTGCGCTGAACCAAGTTTTCCGGTACGCTTGCTCCTGCGGTTATTAGCAACACTTTCGTATTCGCAACCCACTCCCAGTCGATCTCCTCGGGCCCGTCGATGCGATAGGCTGGAATTCCCGCCGACTTCGCGATTTCCACCAGCCGAAGCGTATTCGAACTGCTTTGGCTCCCGATTACAATCGCCGTGTCCGATACGCTTGCCAAGGCTCGGACGGCGCGTTGTCTGTTCTGCGTTGCGTAGCAGATGTCGTCCACTGGCGGACCTTGCAGATTCGGGAATCTTCGACGGAGCACGTCGAGGATCGCTGAGCAATCGTCCAGGCTCAGCGTCGTCTGGGTCGTGTAGGCTACCCGGCTTTCGTCAGCGACTGAGACCGTTTCCGCCTCCGCACCGGTTTCAATTAAAATGATGCCGTCGCATTCACCCAAAATTCCCACGACTTCATCGTGACCGCGATGCCCTATCAGCAGCGTCGTATAGCCATTTTGTACAAACTGCCGCACTTCGCGGTGAACCTTCGTCACCAACGGGCAAGTAGTGTCCACGATGCGCAGGCCTTTATTACGGCTCTCAAGTCTTATATCGGGCGCAACGCCATGCGCGCTGAACAGCACCGGCGCGCCGTTCGGCACTTCCTTCAACTCGTTGACAAACAGAGCACCCCGACGCTCGAATTCCTCAACGATGAAGCGATTATGAACGATGTAGTGGTAAACGAAGACAGGAGCCCCGAACTGCTCCAAGGCCCGGTCCAGGCACTCGACAGCCATCTCCACGCCCGCACAAAATCCCCGCGGATTGGCTAACAAAATCTGTATCGCCTGCTTTGGCACCTTGCCCCCATCGTACCCGCGCCATCGGCGTGCCTAAATGATACCCGAACCACGGCGGTTCAGGAACTGGCTCTGTAACATCAAATTCTCAAAAGTAATTTGGCTTGCCGTTAATCCCAAGGTTCACGACGTTTGACATCGCCTAGCCCCGGTGACATCATGTTCGATATACCGCCGAGGGAGGTGCCGTTTGGGCGTTACAATCCCTACTAATTACAATGTTTCCGGACCGGGCAACGGCCCCATCCCGGCAGACATCAGCGGTTCGCTCGGGGCGATCGGACCGGTTACGGTCGCGGGTATTCCAAACACTTTCGACATCAACATCGATAAGCTGCCGGACGTCCACATCGATATCGACAAGATCCCGAAGATCCAACTAGGTCTCGACCCCGTCACGATCAACCCTCTTGATTTGAACCTCAGCATCAAGGAAATCCCAAACATCCGGGGCCATCTCCCGGCGGATTTCTGCATTGGGCTTTCCATCATGGGCATAGAATTGTTATCGGTCAGACTGTGCGGCGAGGCACAGATCATTACGGAGCCTTACGTTCCAAATCCATGTGAGCGCTGCCTCGAAGTAACTCGCGCCGACAATATCGCCGGGAATGATTGATCATGGCCGCCGGACAAGTGAACGACACGGTCCTCCGTTTCCGAGGGTTACCGACCGGGGTCGAATGCATCACGCATGTTGACCTTGGTGTAACTCGACACCAGAAGCCTGCGCCGCGTCTCGCGGTGAGATCGCCCAGAGGGGATCTGTCAAGTTCGGATCTGCGCATCTTCCATGTCTCGGCCGGCATTTCGCGTCTTTGGTTCCCGCTCTCTCCGTACACGCCGCCGGGGACCTATAACGGAGGCGTGACCATCGGCGAAGCGGAATTTCCGATCACCATCGATGTGGAGCCGTACGAAAATTTGGTGCTGTCTCCGCCGCAGATCAATGTAGTAGCCTCGTCGGGCGATCACATCACCACTCAGTTCACGCTGGCCAACGCCGGAAACATCACATGTGATATCGGCAAGGGACACGCATTCGGCCTGTTTGATGTGGAAGGC
>DASREJ010000202.1:0-92982 GCA_035652115.1 Bryobacteraceae bacterium | reverse complement strand
ATCGAGTGCTATTTCCCGAACAGACGCTCTTTCTGACGCCCGGAGGCGCCGGTATCAGCCTCATGCGCGACAAATATGAGCATTGGCTCAAAATTTTGATGACGGTTTCGGGATTTGTGCTGTTGATCGTCTGCGCAAACGTCGCCAATCTTATGCTCGTTCGCGGCATGGAGCAGCGCCGACAGACGTCGCTAAGTATGGCATTGGGGGCGCGAGCGTGGCGGCTTGTGAGACAGGCCCTCACCGAAAGTCTTTTGCTGTCGTTCTTCGGGGGTGTGGCGGGGCTGGCGATCGCATTCGCCGGCACTCGCCTTATTTTGCATCTCGCCTTCCCAAAGACTGGCAGCCTGGCGGGTATACCCATCAGCGCCTCTCCTTCGATGCCGGTGTTGCTCTTTGCTTTCGCAGTTTCGCTTATTACGGGGCTTGCATTCGGCATCGCTCCCGGCTGGATGGCTACCCGGGCGGATCCGATAGAAGCTCTTCGGGGAGCCGGCCGTTCTACTGTGCGCACTGGCTCGCGAGCGAGAAAGGCGCTCGTGGTGTTTCAAGCTGCGCTCTCATTGGTTTTGCTATTCGCATCCGGACTACTCACAGCCGCTCTTTACAAACTCGAGAATGAGAATTTCGGCTTCGAACAGGACCGGCGCACTATCATGACGATGAATCCCAGGCTGGCTGGCTATCGCCCAGAGCAACTCACACCGCTCTACCGGCGCATTGTTGATTCGGTATCGAGGATTCCCGGCGTATCGGCAGTAGCTCTATGCGACTATTCGCCGCTAAGCGGCAGCGTTTGGGGTGCTGGCGTGTGGGTAGATGGGCGGCCGGCTCCCGGGCTCAGCGACGACAATTCCGCTTTTCGCAATCGAGTTACAGCAGACTACTTTGACGTCATCGGAACTCCAGTTCTTAGAGGACGCGGCATAACCGAACAAGATACGGCGACTTCACGTCATGTGGCCGTGGTCAATGAAGCCTTCGCGCGGAAGTTTTTCAAAAATAGAGATCCTATTGGAAAGCACTTCGGGCAGCGCGGTATCGAATCCGCGCGCGAATACGAAATTGTGGGCATCGTCAAAGACGCACGCTATGTGACTCTCAATCTCGGAAAGCCCATCGCGCCATTATTCTTTCTGCCGGAAACGCAACATGACATTGATCCCGTTACGGGATTGCCTGCGATCGATAGCACACACTTCCTCAACGATATTGTGGTGGTGACCAAGCCGGGAGTTGCACTCCCTTTACCGCAGCTCCGCCAAGCCCTGGCTTTGGTAGATCCCAATTTGCCGGTCATTTCGATTCGAAATTTGAGCGAAAAAATAGCCAGCCAGTTTGGCCAACAGCGCCTCATCGCGCGTCTCACATCCTTGTTTGGCATTCTTTCGCTCGTCTTAGCTTCGATTGGACTATATGGCGTGACTGCGTACAATGCAGGCCGCCGCACCAGCGAAATCGGCGTTCGGATAGCGCTTGGCGCTAACCGGAGCAACGTGGTTGCACTGATACTTCGCGGCGCTTTCGCGCTTATTGGTGTTGGGCTCATCATCGGACTACCGCTCACTTTTGCGGCGGCAAAGCTCCTTGGCAACCAGCTTTATGGAATGGATCCCTATAATCCGTGGGTGACGTTACTAGCCGTTGCCTCGCTTGGATCCTCGGCGTTGGCAGCATCTTTTATTCCAGCATTCCGGGCAAGCTCGATTTCGCCGCTGGACGCGTTGCGCGCCGAGTAGTTGTCGCCGCACATCAATAAACGGCCGTCCACCCTTACAATTGAAGTTTCAAGGAGCTTCCCTCTGGCATTAGAAGACGAGTTACTGCGCCAGCGTCATCAGCGGCTGTCGCAAATCCGTGCGTTAGGTTTTGATCCCTACGGCCGCGCTTTCGAACAGACCCATACGATTCCTAGCATTCTTTCCGAATATGCTTCAAAAACCGCGGAGGAGTTGAGCGAGCGAGCACAAGTTCGAATTGCAGGCCGCATTCTGACAATCCGGCGCATGGGTAAAGCCGGCTTTATTCATCTGTTGCAGAACGGCGAAACGCTTCAGATTTATATCAAGAAAGATGCCGTTAGCGAGACCGCTTATAAGCTCTACGAGCTACTCGACAATGGCGACATTATCGGCGTCTCCGGCTATCTGTTCCGCACGAAGACGGGCGAACTGACGGTTCACGTAGAAGACCTGACGTTTCTATCTAAGATCATGCTCGCGCTGCCGGAAAAGTGGCATGGACTGGAAGATGTGGAGACTCGTTACCGGCAACGCTATCTGGACCTGATCGCCAATCGCGACGTGCGCAAGATCTTCGTTACGCGCTCCAAAATTATCAGCTCGTTACGCCGTCATCTGGATGCTCGCGGCTTTCTGGAAGTGGAAACGCCGATGATGCAGTCGCTCTACGGCGGCGCCACTGCACGACCATTCGTGACGCATCACAACGCGCTTGACATCGATTTGTATTTGCGCATTGCACCCGAGCTGTACCTGAAGCGATTGGTGGTTGGCGGCATGGAGCGCGTGTACGAAATCAATCGCAATTTCCGGAATGAAGGCATCTCCACGCAGCATAATCCCGAGTTCACGATGCTCGAGTTCTATCAAGCGTACACAGACTACAAGGGAATGATGCAGCTCTCAAAAGAGTTGCTGGCTGAAGTCGCGATGGACGCGACGGGGTCTACGAAAATTGAACGTGACGGCCGAACATTGGATTTCGCAACGTTTCAGCAGTTTTCCATGCGCGAAGCTTTGGTGCATTTCTGGCAGGGGGACGGCAAGCCATCGCTCGATAACATCAAAGACCCGGAGTGGCTGCACCGCCATTCAAAAGAATCGAGCCCCGGAGCCGCGCTTGTGGACTTATTCGAGAAGCATGTGGAACATCAACTCTTCGAGCCCACGATCATTTACGATTTTCCGGTGGAAGTTTCGCCCTTGTCGAAGAATAAGCCGGATGAGCCGGATTTCGTAGAGCGGTTCGAAATCTACGCCGCGGGCATGGAGATCGCCAATGCATTTACTGAATTGAACGATCCACAGGAGCAGCGCCGGCGCTTCGAAGCTCAGCTTGCGCGTAAAGCGGGCGGCGATGAAGAAGCGCACGTTATGGATGAGGACTATGTTCGCGCGCTCTGCTATGCAATGCCTCCGGCGGGCGGCGAAGGAATCGGTATCGACCGCCTGACGATGATCCTGACCGGCGTGCGATCCATCCGCGACGTCATTCTCTTTCCCTTGTTGCGACCCGAAGGAGAAATCGAAATCGCGGACCGGCTCCGCGAATTAGCCCAATGAGCAGCCATACGCGAGCCTGATGTCGCTTTTTGAATGGCTTGTCGCGTTACGTTACTTGCGCGCTAAGCGTAAACAAACTGTCATCTCGGTTATCACAGTAATTTCGATTTTGGGCGTGGCCGCGGGAGTCTGCGCGCTCATTGTGGCGCTTGCTATCACGAACGGCTTTCAAAGCACACTGCAATCCACGCTGTTGAGCGCGACGGCGCACGTGACCATTCTCGAACGGAATCCCGCGTTTGGGATTGAGAATTGGGAAGAGCTGATCCCCAAGCTAAAGCGCATTCCTCACGTAATTAGCGCGACGCCGGGGCTGTACGGTCAGGTTGCACTCAAAGGACCGCTGGTAGGAACCGGTGCGGTGCTCAAAGGCGTACCGCTGGGCAAAGGCGTGCCAGTGCCGGAGGTGCTACGCCACCTGATGTCCGGCTCCCTCGACGTCTTTAACAAGCCAGGCATCGGTTATCAGATCATCCTCGGCTCCGATCTAGCGGAGCAGGCGGGTGTGACTTTGCACAGCCCGGTTACCGTTATCAGCTATCAGGGCCAGCTCACACCAGTCGGCGTCGTTCCCAGCCTTTTTCATTTCCGGGTTGCCGGAATCTTCAAATCGGGACTTTATGGCCTGGACTCTCAGTGGGCATTCACTTCCCTGCCAGCCGCTCAGCAGGTCCTAGATCTGAATGATGTGGTCAACACGATTGAACTTCGTCTGGATAACATTTTTGAGGCGCCAACCGTAGCGCGCCGAGCGGAAGATGTCATTGGCACAAAGCTGATTGCGAGTACGTGGATGGATCAAAACCGTTCGCTGCTCAATGCGCTCAAGCTAGAGAAGATGGTGAGCGTTATAACGGTAAGCCTTATCGAACTGGTAGCGGCCCTCAACATACTCGTCGTGTTGGTGATGCTTGTCATGGAGAAGCATCGCGATGTGGCGATTCTTATGTCGATGGGAGCGCGACGCGCACAGATTCAGCGCATTTTCGTGCTGCAGGGCCTAATCATTGGCGGCATCGGATGCGTACTCGGGTTAGCTGCCGGTTTTACGGTCACCGAACTCTTCAATCATTACCGCTGGTTGAGGCTCGATGAACAGGTCTATGCACTCAGCTATGTGCCGTTTCAAAGTCACTGGACCGATGGTGTCTGGGTAGCGGCGCTGGCGTTGCTGACCAGCTTTGTCGCGACGTTACATCCATCGCGCACTGCCTCGCGCATTGCGCCGGCCGAAGCATTGCGGTACGAATAGGGCTATTTCGCGGATCCAGAAATAGCGAAATCCCAGACCAGCAGTTCGATATCCTGCTGATCTTCGGTGTCGGCATATTCGACTAAGGCATATTCGCCGGGCTCCAGCGGCTTCTCAGGCCAGACTTTATAGAGGCCGTCGGCCAACTGCTGCTCGAAGGTGTCCATCTGCTTGCGCTCTTCAATGGCCTGCTTGCTGACCGGAATGATGGAGATATCTTCCACCACACGCACATCTTTTTTGGGAGTCAGCCGGATGATGCCAAAGCGTTCTTCTTTTGCGAGCCTCATGTAGAAGTTAGGCCGCAGCTCATTCACGATGAACGTCGAATGACTACCTTTGATGACTACGGAAGCCTTGCCCGGTACCAACGGAATGGGCGACAGCACTTGCAGTGCTTTGCGCTTTTTGTTAGTGATTACCTGGTAATCGGCAAGTTTTAACGCTTTGACTTGGCCGTCTGCGTTGTAGTAGCCGCCGGGATCCATCGGGATGGAAGCAATTTCGCGCCGCTGCTCTCGTAACGCTTGATTTTCTTCGTCCTGTTCGCGCGCGTCCTGCTGCTGCTGGGCTTGGCGCGTTTTCTGTTCACGCTCCGTCTTATCCAGATCTACAAGCGCGGTAGGCATCTCTTCCCACTGGCTACGTTCCGTGCTGTAGAACCGCACGCGGTCGCCTTCGACATGGTATTCGCGAACCAGATGATACCCGCCATCTTTCAAAAAAAGCTTGAACGGGCCTCCAAGAAGCAGCGATGCGGCTAAGAACAGAAGCAGAATTGCACGCACGACTTCATCGTATTGCAAGTTTATGGGGGCAATGCGTGCGATGGTGCATGAATACATGGAGCGACCCCATGAGCGCGAGCAGGCGCGGCTTTAAGGTTGTTAGGCGGCGATTTTTCGGAAGCAACCTTCCTGCCCGCGGCCCAGCCCGTTTCGGAGCACATGCTCGATCATTTCAAGGCTGACGCTGCTTCGCGCGCGATATCCTCACATCGGTGTGGCTATGGGCTTGAATTTGACTCGCCGTGACATGTTTCGTCTGACAGGAACCTCACTCCTGACTGCCTCCTGTGGTTTTGCTCACGGCCAAAACACCAGAACTGATTCGAACAGCATCGTGATTCAGCCCGGACCGTTCTCTGCGGCCGAGGAATCATTCAGAGGTTACACTTGCCCCGAATGGTTCCGTGACGCGAAGTTCGGGCTTTGGGCACACTGGGGCCCTACCTCCGCCATTGAAGACGGCGACTGGTATGCGCGCAACATGTACATCGAAGGAAATCCGCAATATGAGTACCACCTCAAAACCTATGGCCATCCTTCGAAATTCGGCTATAAGGACACGATTCCCCTCTGGCGCGCTGAACGATTCGATCCGAAGGCGCTCATCCAGCGGTACGTGCAGGCGGGCGCTAAATACTTCGTCAGCATGGGCGTACATTGCGACAATTTCGATCTGTGGAACTCGCGCGGGCGCCGATGGAACTCCGTTCGCATGGGACCTAAGCGCGACATCGTGCGCGAATGGCGGGACGCCGCACGTGCCGCCGGTCTGCGTTTTGGTGTGAGCGAGCACGTTTGGGCAAGTTACAACTGGTGGATCACCAACAAGGGCACAGACAAGCACGGCCCGTATGCCGGCGTACCTTACGACGGAAACGATCCTGCGAATTGGGATCTCTATTTTCCTCCACACGCCCCCGGGTCGCAGGCTTGGGCCGAGCAAGGCAACGAGAGTACGGCATGGAAACGCGAGTGGTTCTTACGCGCACAAGATTTGATGGATCAGCATGAGCCCGACCTCTACTACGAGGATGGGCCAATCCCCTTCGGAGAGTGGGGCCGCTCGCTGGTCGCGCACTATTACAATCAAAGCCTCCGCCGGCATGGCGGCAAAGTGGATGTCGTCTACACAGCCAAGCAGCGAACCCAGTGCGCTACTGGCGCATGCACGTTAGATCTGGAGCGTGGTGTCGCCGAAGAGATCGAGCCTCACCCATTTCAGACGGACACCTGCATCGGCGATTGGCACTACAAGCGTGGCATTCGCTATAAGACGCCGAAAATCGTAATCGATTTGCTCGTGGATGTCGTCAGCCGCAACGGCAACCTGCTTTTGAATATCCCGCTCCCCGCCAGTGGCATGCCGGACGACGAAGAACTGCGAATCCTGGACGAACTAACGGCGTGGATGAAAGTCAATTCTGAAGGGATTTACGGGACACGGCCATGGAAGATATACGGCGAGGGTCCCTCGACTCAGAAATCCGCGCCCGGAGGCGGTATGAATGGCACCTCGGAACATTTCAACGAGAGGCAGCGTAGAGAACTGACGCCTTCCGATATCCGGTTTACAACCAAGGCCGGCGCGATCTACGCATTCGTGATGGGCCACAATACCAACGAAACGCGCATAGCCGCGCTCAGTCCCTCGCGTGGCCTCGAGTTCCGGCCAATCGCCCGCGTCGAGTTGCTCGGTTCCACCGACGCTTTGTCTTGGAAACTAACGAGTGATGGTCTAACAATCGCCCCTCCGAAGAGTTGGCCGAGCCAGCACGCGATCACCCTGAAGATTACGTTCGATAGATGACGATCCGCGATGCCGCGAATCAGGACCGACGCATGGCGATGCAGTGCGATGTGCAGGCTTTGATTCTGCGCAGCTTAAGCCGTGCTCTCATAAGGGGATCGTTTGTGGCGAACGACGGCAATTCGGAAAGCGGCTGACGTGATCTAATAGCGCCACGCTTTTGCTTCACCACGCCTTGTGGGCTAGATAATAGGTGCTCACGCCGGGATCGTCGTACATGTTGACGAGCACAAACCCGTGCTCAGCGACCAGTCGCCGGTAACTGGGGACGGCGTAATAGCGAAACATCACTCCATTCATCGTTCCTGTGATGCCAGCATCGCCGGCATCCTCCATCTCGGTCGCAGTGAACAGGAACGGCGCGCCCCGCTTGAGCACAGCGGATAGACTCTCAACAACCGCTGCCTGATCACCGGGCGAAAGGTGGAACATCATGCCCCACGAAATCGCCGCGTCGAAGCAGCCGTTTGGAAACGGACATCGGCGGGCATCGCCGCGTACTGCCGGGGTCTCTGGCAAGCTGGCCCTGAACCGGCGAAGCATTGCGGCAGAAGTATCGAGACCGACGACTCGATGTCCGGCATTTACCAGGGCCTCTGTAATTGGCACGCCGTTGCCGCAGCCGAGATCCAGAATACGCGAACATGGCGAAAGTGCATCCGCCATCGTGAGCGCTTGCGCGACGCCGATGGTTCGACTTCGATCAGTTGCATACCACTCGGCGATCCGATCGTACTCCCGCATTCTCCGCGCGTCTGATTGTACACGCGTTTGCTCTGCGCGCAGCGGTGATGCTTACTGAGCAATGATTACGATCCTCTGGGCGCGCGCTCTTGCAACGCACGCCTTTTGTATCGAAAATCCGCAGTTTCCCTGAGTTTTTTGCAACTTCCACAATCCGAGTATAATCATCATAAATCTGATCGACTTTAGGGGTTTAGTAGTTGATGTACATGCCGTGGGTTGGCTGTTATTCTGTAGTCCCTTCCCGATCCCTGTCTGACCGCTTCGAAAACGTGTCCCCGTTCGACCCCCAAAGGAGTAGTTATGAAACGTGCGCTTCACCAGTTGTCGATTTTCTTTTTGTCTCTGTTGATCGTTGGAGTTTGTTTTTCGGCTCCGATTGGAGCTATCAAAGGATACGTGCGCGATCAATCGGGCGCGCCCATTCCTCATGTCACTCTTACTTTGCAAGATGAGAAAACAGGTGTTTCCCGAACAACGACCTCCGATGCCACGGGTCTGTATCAATTTCTAGATCTGAATCCCAGCACCTATAAGATCGGCGCGGAAGCGAAGGGCTTCCGAGTCACTCAGGTAGAGCACGTCGTGGTTCTGGTAGATCAGATTGTGTCGCTCGATGTCCAACTGCAGATCGGCAATGTAAACCAGAGCATCGAAGTATCCAGCTCCGTCGAGTTGCTGCAGACGGAAACGTCCAGCACCGGGATGAATGTCACGGCGCAACAGGTATCGGGACTTCCACTTGCCAACCGGCAGTTCACAGATTTGGCGACACTTTCTCCAGGCAGTTCCTTCGCCGCGCCGGGATCGCAGGCGGGCGCTTTTGCAGCGGCCGGGACACGTTCGCAGTCGACGAATTGGCAGATCGATGGTGTGAACGCGATCGATCCGAACATCAATGGACCGACGAACTCCTATCGCATCGCGGACGCGATACAGGAATTGGATGTCCAGACGACAGCGTATTCAGCCGCTTACGGCCGGGCGTCCGGCGCGCAGGTGAGCGTGGTGACGAAGAGCGGGGGAAACCAGTTCCACGGCGGCGTTTTCGAGTTCGACCGCAACAACGTTCTGGATGCAAATAACTTTTTTACGAACGCGTTGAACGGAGCCAAACAGGTGCTTCGCTACAACCAGTACGGCGGCACATTGGGCGGCCCTATCAAACGCGACAGAACATTTTTCTTTTACAGTTTCGAAGCGTTGAATGAAATCAATCCGGCCGCTGTCACCGCGGTGGTTCCGACGGCGGCGCAGAGAGCTTCTATTCTGGATCCGATCGCCAAGAACCTGGTCGCGTTTTATCCATTGCCGACGGTGGTGAGCGCGCCCGCCGGCACAACAAACTTCGTCGGCAACGTACCAAACAGCACGAAGGACTACACGAATTTCATCCGCGTCGATCACAACTTCAGTGACAAGGACCGAATTAACGGCCGCTATATTCTTTACCGCGGCACTGTGGTCTCCGGCGCCACGCTGCCCACTACCGGCGGCACGACCAACGTGCCGAGCCAGCAGAATGCCGAATTGAGCGAAGTTCATACGTTTTCGCCAAACTTTTTAACCGAATTACGCCTGGGTTTCTCACGCAATAAGACCAATTTCAAACCGCAGGACGTGGCTGTAAATGCAGCCACTGTTTTGCCCGGCGTTCCGGGCGCTGTGGACTCAACGAAGAATCCTCAGGATGGCGGCATTCCGACGGTTTCTATCACAGGCGGCTATGCCAACCTGGGTTCGGCAACGAACATTCCGCAAGGCCGCAGGTCGAATACTTACGAACTGTACTCGGACACCACGCGCATCATCACGCTGGCGGGAATCACACACACCATTAAGTTCGGCTTCTACGGGCGGCGGGAGGAAACGTGGCGATTTTTGGACGGCACATCGCGCGGCTCTCTTTCGTTTGCGAACTTCGCGCAGTTTGCCGGTAACTGTCCGACCTGCGCCGGCGCTGCGCAGATCACCACATCGACCATTCGAACCGGCAACACGCTGGGTCACTGGTATCGTTATCCATACGCGTTTTATATCCAGGACGATGCAAAGCTGAAGCCCAACTTGACGCTGAATATCGGTTTGCGTTACGAATTGCCTTCCGTCCTAAAAGAGAAGCGCGACTTCGGCACAAATTTTATTCCGGGAGTGGGTCCGGTGCTATTGGGAACCAATAAAGTGCTGGGGATCAATCCGGCTCTCACCGGCCCGGCGTCTCTCATCACTACACCGGGCCCAATTTCCATTTCGAACGCAGGCGTGAGTCCGGATTATACGGATATCAGTCCGAGTATCGGTTTCGCCTACACTCCGAGATTCGGGTCGAGTTTCCTGAGCGACGGCAAGACAGTCATTCGCGGCGGGTTTCGCATCGGCTATGACGATCTGTTCAACAACATTCCCATCAATCAGACGTCGAACGCACCTTGGTCACTTGCCACGACACAGCGGGCAGGTGTAACGCAGCCCAACACGTACTCGTGGAATTTGGCATTCAACCAAAACGTTCCGCTGATTTCCACGACGGCTAGTGGCACCAAGGTCGGCCTCGTCACGTTCAACGGCGAAGCGGTTAATGCCAAGCAAGCTTACGCGGAGAATTGGAATTTTAGTGTTCAGCGCGAGGTCGCTTCCTCGCTGACGCTGGAAGTCAGCTACATCGGAACCTCCGGTCATCGCCTCGGCCTCTATTTGGATGCAAATCAGCCTACGGTCATTGTCAACAATCCGGCATTGCGCGGCGCACAGGCGCCGAATGTCCAAATTTTTCCCTATCCTACTTGGGGCAGCTCGCTGGTCGCGTCGTTCAATGGAAATTCCATATACAACGGCCTGGTGGTTTCCGGGAAATGGCGTATCGGTGCAAACTTTTCTATGAATAGCTCGTACACCTGGAGCCATTCCATCGACAACACTTCCTCATTTCTGGGCACAACGTTCGATAGCGAGCAGCCTGCATCCAGCAATGCGCCGCTCAATTCGCAGCGAGGCAACAGCGCGTTCGATCAACGCCAACGGTTCATCAATACGTTCGTATATCAGCTTCCTTTCGGCAGAGGCGCAAGATTCCTGAATAACGGCCGCGGCGTTGTGAACCAACTTGTGGGCGGCTGGTCTCTTTCTGGCATCACCAATTTGACAACGGGACAGCCGTTCACGATCCTCACGAATACGAGCACCGATTACAGCGGCTTCAATCAATTGGTGGATCGTCCAAATTACATCTGCAGCGGGGCATTACAGATCAACAGAGACAATCCGAGCCACTTGTTTAATACCGCGTGCTTCACGCCCGCCTTTGCCGGAGTGGTGGGCAGCGCGCCGCGAAATGCGTTTTACGGACCGGGACTGATTGACTTCGATGCTACTGTCTCGAAACGGTTCGCGCTCTCTGAGCGAGCCGGCTTAGAGTTTCGCAGTGACTTTTTCAATTTGCTCAATCACACGAATTTCGCACTCACCAGCGCCGACCGTATTTTGTCCAACGGCCAGTTTGGGCAGATCAGCGCTACGGCTGGGTTGGGCGGCGGCAACAATGGCGGGCCACGCGTGATTCAATTGACGGGCCGATTCTACTTCTGATGAGAAAGGAAATCATCTGATGCTCACGAAAAACCTCCTTGCGGGATTGGTCGGGCAAGCTTTCCCGGCTGCGCTATTGCTTTGCGGGCTTGCCGCAGCGGCCCCACCGGTCAGCGACGTTCACCGGCTCACATTAGAAGATTTGCTTTCGGTGGAGCCGATCGGCCAGACGGTCCTTTCCCCTGACGGAAAAACGTTCGCAATTGCTCGCGGCGGTCAAATCGAACTGATGTCTTCGGATGGCGGTTGGCCCGTCACGCTTACTAGCACTGCCGGCGGAAAATCCAATCTCAACTGGTCGTTCGATGGGCGGAGGATTGCGTTTGTCAGTCAAGGCAGCATTTGGGTTGTGCCGGCCGCGGGCGGCGTGCCTCGGCGTCTGACGAATGCGGCTCCGGGTGACGGCGACCCACGGCAGGCCGGCGACCGTAATCCGCAATGGTCTCCCAACGGCAAGTGGATCCTGTTTGAAAGCGGACGTCGGGGACATTCGGACTTGCTTGTCGTCAGTGAAGACGGGCGTTCGCAAAACTTCCTGACGCAGGGCTCTGCCGATGCAAGCAACGCGACCTGGTCGCCCGATGGTAAACGCATTGCATACACCGAAAGAACGCCCGAATATTTCAGCGGCCGCCTGGACGTGGTGAACTTCAATAACGAAAACGGAGAGGCGGGCGATCCGGTTGTCCTCTATACAGCGCCGCAGGATCGCGGCGGTGGCTGGTCGCTAAGGCGCGCTGAATGGTCGCCTGACGGCAAGACTCTCGCGTTGTCGCTACAGGAAAGCGGCTGGGACAATATCTGGCTGATTCCCGCGGCAGGCGGAAAGCCGAAGCAGCTTACGAGGGGCAACTGGGAAGATATGGATCCGGTCTTTTCTCCCGACGGCAAATCCGTTGCGGTGGTATCCAGCCGCAAAGAACTGGAAGAGCGCGACATCTGGATTGTGCCCGTCGACGGTTCGAAACCGCGCGCCTTGGCACAATTCAACACGCCTGGTGTGGCATCATTTCCCATCTGGTCGCCGGATGGCCGTGTCATTTATTTTCATCGAGCATCACCACTCTCTTCGGCAGATCTAGTGGCAGCGAGTGTCTCCGGCGCAACGCCTCCCAAATTTCTTACTCATACGACGCCTAGGAATTTCGACGGCGCACTCGCGATGCCGGAAAAGGTGCAATACAAGAGCAAGGACGGGCTTGAGACGGTTGGATTGATCTATAAGCCGCACAATTTCAATTCCAATACACGCTATCCCGCAGTCCTGTGGATTCACGGCGGCCCGGAAGCGCAGGATTCCTTTCAGCTCGATGTTTGGGCGCAGTATCTCGCGCAACAGGGCTATGTCGTACTGACGCCGAATTATCGCGGCAGCAGCGGCTACGGCGAGAGATTTCGGAACATGAACGTAGAGGATAGCGGCGGAGGCGAGATGGACGACGTCGCGGCGGGCGCCCAATATTTGATCGATCACGGCTTGGCCGACCCAAAACGCATTGCGATCGGCGGCGGAAGCCACGGCGGCACGATGACGGCGTATGCAGTGGTAAAGTATCCCGATCTATTTGCGGCAGCTATCGAAATGTATGGCGTTGTGGATCGCGCGACATTTGTCGAACGCACGAACCGCCCATCTGCCATCCGTTGGATGCGCAAGATGGGCGGGGCGCCGAATGAGAAGCCGGATGTTTATCGCAAGGCTGATGTCTTGTTGGATGTCGAGAAGATCCACACGCCGCTGTTAATCTTGCATGGCGAAAATGATCCGCAAGTGCCGCCCTACGAATCAGTCCAATTCACTCGCGCCTTAAAAGAACATAACAAGGTCTTCTACTACTTCACGTACCCGAATGAACTTCATGGCTTCGCACAGCGTGAGCACCGCCTCGACGCGTGGCGCAAAGAACTGGCTTTTCTGCAGCAGTATATTAATCCGCGCTACGGATTGAGCAGCACGTCGACAGAAGACTTTCTGCAGCCAGGAGCGGGGCGCACCACGACTACGAGAACTCCGGAGATGTCGCGCTAGCGCGTTCCCCACGGCAGCGCTTCAGAGTCGCTCCTGCGCTAACCTGAAAGCAGAATGGCGAAAATCGGTGAGGTGATTGGCTCGGCAGCAGCCATCGCCAAGGGTATGGGCATCACCTTCAAAGAGATGCTTCAGCCTGCAATCACGGAAGAATATCCCGACGGCCCGGCGCTGCTTCAGGAGCGCTTCCGCGGCGCTCACGTTCTGCAGCGCGACGAAAATGGATTGGAAAAATGCGTCGCTTGCTTTCTTTGTGCGGCGGCTTGCCCGGCGAATTGCATTTACATCGAAGCGGCCGAAAATACGGAAGTCGTTCGATTCAGCGGCGGCGAGCGTTATGCCAAGGTTTACAACATCGATTACAATCGCTGCATCTTCTGCGGTTATTGTGTGGAAGCGTGCCCCACCGACGCAATCACTCACGGCCACGGTTTCGAGTTAGCCAGCTACAACACCTCGACACTTATCTACACGAAAGAGCAGATGCTGGTTCCCCTGCCCGAGGGCGGTCAGACTCCCACGCAGCACAATCCGGCTCCCGCAGGAGCTGTTGGCAAAGTTCCGACGTATTAACGCGGTCGCAATTTCAAAGAAACGATAGACCGCGATCGGATAGTGCCATCTTCCAGCGAACGTAAACCCCTAGTTGGATATTTCGTGAGTTAGCGTTCATAATGCCGGCGGTTCCAGAATCAATACGGAAGGCAGGCGTTGCCACGAGGCGAGGCGCAATAATCCATAACCAACTCCCGCCAAACCAACCATCAACCCTGGCGCCGGCAGCAAAGCCGACCATCCGCAAAGACATCCAATGTTGCAGAGCGTGGTTAGTACCCGCCCTTTCAATTCATCGACAGCGGCATTGGAGACTGCCTGCATTCGACGGGCAGCATGACACAGGATATCCAGATTTCCTAAATCGCCATGACAAAGACAGTGATTGAACCCGAACTTCGATTGGGCTGTGCTGCGAAGCGCTATCCGGATCTCTTCACGAGTCTCGAAATCGTCGATATATTGCAAACTATCGATTCGAGCCAACGCGATGCCAGGCGCGCCGTGGCACCAGGCAAGTTCGCATTGTGGAGTGGAAGAATTTCTTGCTGGCCAGATGCGATAGTCCGGCCAGTTATCGGATGCCGGCATGAAGGTGCTTCGTTCATAGCAATCGCGGCTGCGGCCGCTCCACCAAAACGGTTGTCTCCACTCCAGGACGCGAGTTTCAACAAGGACCACGCAATTCCGGCGGCGCCGTGCGAGAAGCCGGTCAATGGTTGGCTTGATTCGACCTTGGTTTTCCAGCCAACACCAACGCGTTGAGGCGATTGCCGCAGTAGAAGCCGCTCGCCGCAAAGCAATGCGGCGCCAAGCAGGCTGGCGTTACCGCTAATGCTATTCAGCACCTGTAGCACAACGATCATGCCGGCCGAGCCGCCTATTACGTCCAGCGTTTCATCGCTATCCACTAAAAGGGGATACATGCGCGGCCAGCGTTTGGGCGTCATCAATCAGCGATGCATCTGACCAAAGGACTGCCAGGTGCGTTAGGGCATAAATTAACCCTCCGAGACCCGAAAACGCTCCTAGACAAGAGAACGGTGCGCCACCAGCACGGCCCCGATTAGATGGCGTTTAATCAGAGCGACAACTTTCTTCGCCATACGTTCATAAGATCCATTTCCTGTCACCTTAGCCAGATATCCCAAAAACAGAGAACATCCTGAGAGCCCGTTGTACAAATCGATCTGGAGAGGATGAAATGCGGTCGAACGGCCGTCGGCTCCTTGTGGAGTTGTTCCAATCCAACTCGCGTAACGCTCGTCTTCGAGCACGTGTTTGCAGAGCAGGTCTCCCACTGCGATCGCCAGATCAATCGGCCCTGCGGAATTGCTCACCGGCAACCGACAAGATGCGGACGCGAAATCAGCCGATGGAATTCCTTCATCGAGACTGGCAAAGGCCGCGCGAATGAACGTTTCTTGCCCCGCGAGACCGTGCTCCGACATCCGGCCTATGTTCTCTCGTACTAAGTCCATCGCAGCCTGTTCAAAGAATTCCGGAATTCAATCTCTGTTGCTCGTCCACAGATCGCGCGATTGCCTGACCGGACAGATACTGTGTCAATAAAACCGGACAGATTCAAAAGCTAACGACATGTCGACAGGCATTGTGTGTTGCTAGGCATTGGGCGCACGCGTCATCGGCAGGAGCGTGAACGGCTCTTGCCCGGTAGCCGTAAAGATGTATTGAGAATCCATGTACTGCAATAACAGCGAGACAGCAACTGTCATGGTCCGACAATTGCTTGAACTTAGTTGTGCGCCGTTTAATTTATGTTTTTCGGAGTTTTCTACTTACCGGAGTTCTGCTCTGCCCTGTAATCATTACCGGATGCTCGGTTCACGCCCGCTATTACGATGCACCGCATCGGGACTATCACACGTGGGGCCCTCCCGAATATCAGCCGTATTCACACTGGGAGTCTGACACTCATCGAAACCATGTCGATTACAACCACCTGAGCAAATCAGATAAACAAGCTTATTGGAATTGGCGGCACGATCACCAGTAACAGAGCCTATCATTCTTTCTTGAGCTTACGTTTGGCGCCTATATTCGAGGTGCCAAATCTCAATGCCGGTGTCGTAAGAATCAAAGCCAAATTGCATTGCGTAGCTGTTGAGCCACATGCCGGCAGCGCTTTGCAATGCAGCGTTATTGTACTTGGTCGCCGCACCGAGCTGAATTTCGCCGCCGTTGTAGTAAATAGAAAAATCAAGGTCAAAGACTAACCCGGTGGCGTGTGGATTCGATCCTCTGGGCGCATAGGCGTTATCGACGATTCGAAATAACTGCTGGGCTAAGTCGCGATTCCAACCGGGAGCTTCCGCCACCTTTTTTTGAAACGCGGTACGCCGCGGATCGCCCGCCCGTCCTAACACTCCCTGTGCTGCCTCATTCAAGGTTTCGGGAAATTTTGCGGTCCGGAAAATGCTTGGGTAATTGGCTATAGTTTCGTTGATGATGCGTAAGTAGTTGCGACCCTGTGACTCATCGTCCGGCCGGTAGCCGTTTTGGATCACGGCGCTGCGCATACTCCAGTCGTCAATGGAGTCGCCATATTCCCGCAGAGCTGACATAAGTGCGTTGGCATCTGTGAGCACATCCGGAAGCAGCTTGGCCGAACCGTTGCTTCCGGCGCCTTTGTAGGTCTCCAGCTTTTTTTCGTCCGCGTACACGGTGGGCCGGTTGTCCTGGTTTTTGTGCGTTGATGGAGTGGGAAAGAAAAGATAATACCGGTGGTTCTTAATCGTTTTCAGCTTCGCTTTATCAAGTCCTAGTTCGTACACGGAAGTAGATCGCCGCCTTCAACTGAACATGCGAATTCCGGCAACGCCTTTGCACGACGATCTATTTTTCACGCAGGGAAGAATGAAGCCTCACCAGTGAGGCTATTCAAGTTGACTCGGAAGGAGAAGAAATTGGCAGTTCACACTTATCACGCCAAAGGATCTGGGTACTATCCATCGCCCACGAAGATGGAAGGCGGATCGACAGACAGAATGGGCAAAAAGCTGAACACGCTGCAGAGTTTTCTCGCGGGGCAAGCTACTTACGTGTCGGTGGCCATGGATAAAATTTCGGAGATTCCCTACGGCACCGTCGTGAAGATACCCGAGATTGAAAAAGCAAACCGTCAGAAGGCGATCGAATTCCGTGTTGTCGATACGGGCGACAGCTTCAAGGGACAGGGATTCAAAAGAATCGACATCTGCGTTGCCGACAGGCAAGCTTCGCTCGATCCCACGATCAATGGCACACTGACGCTGATATTTGATTACTAAATTCAGGAACTATGTCGTACCGAAGTACTGCTGCTACGGAACGTTGATCGTCATGTCGACGCGCTTATGATCCCGCATTAGCGAGACAGCGACGGTTTCGCCTGGCTGCCTAAGCAGGGAGGAAAAGTCGTGTTCGCCGACGAGCGGCTGCTGATTCACGCTATAGATCACATCGCCCGCTTTGAGCCCAGCCTTTTCGGCAGGTGAGCCGTGCTGAACGGACCGAACAAGCGCTCCACCCTTCACACCAAAGTATTCGGCGAGTTGGTAGTCCACGCGTTCAAACTCGACGCCAAGCGCCGAATTGCGCCACACCATAAAGGGAGACGGGACGTTGATGCTTGGATTTGGCCAATTAGACCCGGGAAATCCGAGAAAAAGGTTCGGACCTGGATTTGAACTTGGAGCTTCGCCGATGACTACCGAGGTCATTTGCGTCTTACCGTCGCGCCAATACTGCACCTTCACGGTGCGGCCTGGAGGCGTCTCCTGGACCAGTCGCGAAAGTTGTTGCGCGCCAAGAAGCGCCTCGCCGTTGTAGGTCAGCAGAACATCTCCCGGCCGGATTCCTGCGTTATCGGCGGGA
Source organism: Bryobacteraceae bacterium (assembly GCA_035652115.1). GTDB lineage: Bacteria > Acidobacteriota > Terriglobia > Bryobacterales > Bryobacteraceae > Bog-105. The sequence continues at coordinate 75,041 of DASREJ010000202.1, read as the reverse complement.
CTGCCTTCCATCACGATTTTGATTTCCACCCCACGAGGTTCGCCGAGTTTCAAAACTTTCGCGCGGTCGGCATCAATATCAGCGAGCCTGACGCCCAAATATCCGCCGCTATCCGAGCGAGGCGGCTGCAAGAATTGAGCCACTGGTATGGCCCGTAGATTATTCAGATGCCACACCTGCAGCTCGCAAGGCTGCTGCGCGTGTGCGTTCACTGCAAGAAGTGTTCCCGCCAATGTCAGACTTGAAACGAAAGTACGCATGCAAGACCTCCAGGACCGACTCGGCGCCTTTCGTAAACTAATGCCAGCCGAGCGGCGTTTGGAAGGTTTGACGGACGAAGCGAAGTCTCGATTGGGTCCGCCGCAAAAAATCGGGCAGACGCGCTCAATATATGGGACCGGATGCATTGACGGCGCGCAGAACCTGGAGAGAGCGTGAGCGGACATAATCATTCTCACGCTCGGAGTTGAGGATGTCCTGAAGTGTCGTCAACACATCGGGCATAAGTCCTACAGGGCGATCAGCCGGGACCAGAATGTCGATCGCTTCGGAGCGCACATCCGGATTGCTATCGTGCTTCAAAACAAATTCGATTGCCTGGCGCGTAGCGGGGTCGTTAGAAAAGCGTTGCAGCCCTTGCAAGGCCTTCATCCGCACGGCGGCGTTTGAGTCTTGACGCACTGTATTCAGCAGGGCGTCGCGAACATCGCTGCCACTCTGATGTTGCAACAACTCTACAGAATCCACGCGAATGCCAGGGTCGGTAGGGTCCTGCATCGCCGCAATCAAAAGCTGGCGAACCGCATCGTCATCCACCTTGCCGGTGATCTCCTGCTGTTGGAGACGATCGACCACAATGCGCACGCTGTTCTCTCCGGCTGGCTGAATGTCTCTCACGCGGGCATTAGAAGGATCGATTACACCCAAACTTGCCAAATTGGTGTCTGCAGGCGCTTTGACACGACCGCTATCAATCAGACGCGCCGCAGCGAAGCCGACAAATACCAGGAACGATGCAACAGCCACTTGCGCAGACCAGCGTGTCGGAGAAAATCCAGACGGAAAGAATCGATACCACCAAATCTGTTTCTGACCAGCACCGCCGTCCGCTTTTAAGGCCGAGCGCAAATTGCGGCGGCATTCCGAAAGCAGCTCCAACGATACGTCCGGCTGCTCAGCATTGAGCGAAATGTGCCAGGCTTTCTCGCGGGCAAAGGCGCGTTGACACAGCGCACAACCCTCTAGATGACGTTCGAGCCCCTCTTCCTGGGCAAAATCCAGTTCGCCGTACAGATATAAAGACAGATTGGTTTGTACCTGCTGGCAAGTCATACAAAATCTCCCAACGCGGCCCGCATCTTCTGAGTGGCTCGGAAGAGACAGTTCTTGGCGGCCTCTTCGGTTACGCCGAGAGATTCACCGATGGCCCGCAGCCGCATGCCTTGATAGTGGCGCATTTCGAACACCAGGCGTTCGCGAGGGGTGAGAGTGTCCAGCACGGAATTGATCCGATCGCTCACCTCGGAACTCATGAGCTGCCGCTGAGGATCGACGTCGGCACGATGTTCAGGCAGGAATTGAAAACGGTCCATTTCGCCGCCCGGGGTTGCGACCGAAGATCCCTCCTCCTTCCGCACCTTGCGCTTTCGGATTTGATCGAGGCACAAGTTGGCCACTATTCGATAGAGCCATGTGCTGAAGCTGCAATCGAAGCGGAATTGCGGAAGCTTGCGGTAGACGCGCAGGAACGCTTCCTGATAGATATCGCGGGCATCCTCCTGCGAATGAAGGAGGTTGAGGGCCATTCTGAGAACGCTCTGATCGTAGGAACGGACAAGCTGCTCAAAGGCATCGGCGTCGCCGCCTTGTGCCGCGCGAATCAGCGCCGTTTCGTCAGACCGATCCGTTGAGCCCTGCACGGCTACTCGCCCGATAGTCTCGACGCGCGTTTCCACCAACCCAATAGACGTATGCGATTTGTTTTGGTCACGGAGCGCGCTCTCGATTCCGCGCCGGAGCCGGCGTTACTTAGCTTGCTAACTCCAGTTCAATCAACTTTTTAGCAGGATCAAGGCTGGCGATACGGAAACTGCGAACCTGGCCGGCACGCGCGGTTTCCCTGGCGGGGCCGAAGGAACCACCTTGCTTCCATTTTGCGGCCAGCATTGCGCTTAACGAAGAAACATCCGCAGTTTTCGGCTGACTGATGGTCGAAGGCTCCGAATCCGCCTTCAACTGACAGGTTCCGATAACGCCTTCGCCCAGCTCAACTTTCGCGTGGTCGCCCCGAACCTCCAGCAGACGCCCGCTAACGGTCTCGCCCGGCTGATGTTCGGAAATGTAGTGATCGACCGTGGTGGGTTCCAATTGCTTCATCCCGAGGCGGAGGCGACGCCGCTCGCGATCCGCTTCGAGCACAACCGCCTTGACCGTCTGGCCTTTGGCGAGTTTTTCCCTTGGATGCTCGATGCGCTTCTCATTCGTGATGTCAGAGATGTGCACCATGCCTTCAATACCTTCGCCCAAATCGATGAATGCGCCGAAGGGGGTGAGATTGGTAACGGGACCTTCCACAACCGTGCCCACCGGATACTTCTGGGGAACCGTTTCCCACGGATCTCCAAGCGCCTGTTTGTAGCCCAGACCGATGCGGCGCTCCGCGGGGTTGATCTGCAGCACAACAGCATCCACACGGTCGCCCACTTTCAAGAGATCACTGGGCTTGCGAACTTTTTTCTCCCACGAGAGCTCAGAGAGGTGAATGAGGCCGTCGACTCCAGGAAGCAACTCGACAAACGCGCCGAAATCCGCCAGGCGCTGAACGGTTCCGCTTACGCGATCTCCCACGTGGAAGGTACGCGCTGCCAGAGTCCACGGATCTTCCTGCAGTTGCTTTAGACCGAGAGAAATTTTGCGCGTGCCGGGATCGATCTTGAGTATCTTGACTTCGAGCTCGTCGTCCGGTTTAACTACATCGCTTGCTTTTCCGATACGCGAATACGACATGTCGACCACGTGCAGCAAGCCGTCCACGCCGCCGATATCGACAAAAGCACCAAAATCCATAACGCTGCGCACTTTGCCGCGAACAACGGCACCCTCGCGCAGTTCCGAAAACGCATGCTCGCGCTTCTGCGCCTCTTGTTCTTCAAGAACAACGCGGCGGTCGACAACGAGGTCTTCTTTGTCGACATCGAGTTTCGTGATGCGACATTGAATCTCCTGGCCGACCAGCCCGGCCATATCCGTCATTTCACGAACACCGCTACGTGACGCGGGCATAAACGCGCGCACTCCGATGTCGACCCGAAAGCCGCCTTTTACCTGCTCGGCAACAATGCCAGAAATGTTGTGTTTTTCCGCAAAGGCGCGCTGTAGGCCGCTCCAATCCTTAGGCCGTTCGACTTTGATAGTGGAAAGTTCGTAATAGCCTTCTTCATTGCGAGGTCCGATGGAAACAACGACCGCGGCGCCTACGGTGGGGTCACCGCTCTGCGTTTCGCGCCACCGCGCTAAAGAAAGAGAACCCTCTATTTTCCTGCCTACGTCGACCAGGATGTTCTCCGGTTGAACTGAGACAATGGTTCCGTTTACGGTTTCTCCGCCTGTTCCCTGGTGTTGCTGCTCAAAGTTTGAGAGCATCTCGGCAAATGTGGAATCTTCACGTGAATCGGCGGCTTCCCCGGGAACAAAGGGGTCAAAATTGACATTACTCATGACTGCTGGGGTCCCCCTTATTCTGTCATAGGGCCGTAAAAATGCCGGGAGAAGCACAACCAGTTAAATTGACGGAAACCCGTTCAGCACACTTCTTTCGCGCCAGCGATTTCGCATGGCTGCTGTTCGGCGCGGCGCTGATCGCGGCGGACCCCGAAACCAACTACAACGCGACGATTGTCCTTATTCTGCTTACCGCGTTCCAGATTACGGAACCACATCTGCGGATGTTCGGTCCACGACGGGGTCAGATCTTATCGATCATTTTCAAGATGGTCTTGAGCTATTTGCTAGTCGGCTGGAGCCATACTTTTCTCAGCTACTATTTTCTGATTTTCCTAATACCTATTATTTCGGCTGCGACTATGTTCGAAGCGCGCGGAGTAATACTCGTGACCGCATTGGCAACAGCGGCGTATTTCTCGTTTTTATTGCCAATTTGGCCCATAGACTACGGAGCGCTGACTACCGCCGACATAAGCATTTCTTGCTTGCACGCATGCTTTTTTGCGATTGTCGCGTACGTCGTCTATGAACAGGCTAAGGCCAAGCGCGAGGAGATGAAGCGCACCGAAGAAGCCGCCGAACGGCTGGCGGAGTCGAACCGGAATTTGAGGCGCGCCGAAGCGTCTTTACGCCGCAGCGAGCGTTTGGCGGCGCTCGGTCAGCTAACTGCGGGCTTGGCCCATGAACTGCGCAATCCGATGGGCACGATCAAGGCTTCCTCAGAGATGCTGACAAAAAGTTCAACGCAAAAGCGGCCGGAGGTGATGTTGGAGATGGCCGGATACATTGGAAGCGAGGTGGACCGCATGAATTCGCTGATATCTAGTTTCCTGGATTTTGCGAGGCCACTGCAGATTCGTCCCGTTGAAGCAGACCTGCGCGCGGTCGCCGAGGATGTCTTGCGCCAGCAAAACGATTCCGCGTCAAAGCTCGGGGTGACGCTGTCGCTTAAAATGCCCGACGGCCCGCTGATATTCGCGTTTGATCCGGATCTTTTGAAAGTAGCTCTGGCTAATTTGGTTCAGAACGCTATTCAGGCGAGCAAGGCAGGACAAGACGTAGAACTTCGGGTTGCGCCGACGGATGACGACGTAAAAATTTTCGTCAGTGATCATGGTAGTGGCATTCAGGCGGAGCATCTGGAGAGCATTTTTAATCCATTTTTTACGACCAAGCCGAACGGCGTGGGACTAGGGTTGGCGATCGTGTCAAAAATCGCGGATGAGCACGACGGGCAGATTCGGGTGTTCAGCGAACCGGGAGCGGGCACTCGATTTGAATTGACGATTCCTAAGGTGCAACAAACATAAAAAAGATGGGCGCCGGACGAATACTGGTTGTAGAAGACGAAGAAAAACTGCGACGCGTGGTGCAGTTACACCTGGAATCCGCCGGCTTCGAAGTCGATGGAGCAGCTACCGCGGAGCAGGCGCTGCCGCTGGCAACATTAGCCAACATAATTATTACGGATCTTCGGCTGCCGGGAATGGATGGCTTGCAATTCATCCAGCAATTACAAAGCCGCGGCATTTCAGCGGCGGTGATTATCATGACGGCGCACGGTTCCGTGCAAACGGCTGTAGAAGCAATGAAGCTGGGAGCGGCCGATTTTCTGCAGAAGCCGTTCTCGCTGGACCATTTGACAACGCTCGTGCAGAAAGTAATGGCCGTGCAGTCGCTGCGCGCGGAAAACCAGCGCATGCGGGAGGAGCTGGACTATCGCTATCAGTTCGACAATATTGTTGGCCGCAGTCCAGCCATGCGCGACATTTTTCATACGGTGGAGCGCGTGGCGCCCACACGCGCTACCGTGCTGCTTGCGGGCGAAAGCGGTGTAGGCAAGGACATGATTGCCCGCGCTATCCATCAGCATTCTCCGCGCAAGAATCATCCCTTCGTGAAGATCAATTGCACCGCGATTCCCGAGAACCTGATGGAAAGCGAGTTGTTCGGCTACGAAAAGGGCGCGTTTACCGGCGCAAACACCAGCAAGCCGGGGAAGTTCGAACAAGCGGACCAAGGGACGGTCTTCTTAGACGAAATCGGCGACGTGCCGGGCAACATTCAAGTAAAGCTGTTACGAATTTTGCAGGAACGCCAATTTGAGCGCTTGGGTTCGAACCTGACACGCAACGTTGATGTCAGGGTTGTGGCAGCCACCAATGTTGACCTACGTGCCGCACTGGAACAGGGCCGCTTTCGCGAAGACCTGTATTACCGGTTGAATGTGGTGCCGATCAATATTCCACCGCTGCGCGATCGAAAAGAGGACATTCCGTTTTTGGCCAAGCACTTCGTGCAGAAATTATCCAAGGAGTTGGACACTTCGGCGCGAGAGATCAGCCCCGCGGCAATGGAACGGCTGCTGGCACACGCGTGGCCGGGCAACGTGCGCGAACTGGAGAACACGATTGAACGAAGCCTGGTGCTTGCTTCAGGCGAAGTTCTGCAACCTTCCGACATTCGCATCGAAGCGCCACGAAACAATGCACAAATACCGGGGCAACAGACCCCACTGCTGCCGGAAGGCGAAACGTTGGAGCATTGGGAGCAGATGATGATTCGAGAGGCGCTGCGGCGCGCGAATGGCAATAAGAGCCAGGCAGCAAGAATTCTGGGACTGACGCGCAATGCGCTGCGTTACCGGCTTTCGCAGATGGGCCTAGAGTCTGCTGGCGGAGAAGACGGAGAAGCAGCCGTTTCAACGAGCACCTAACGGTCTCGAGTGTTAGAGACGAACAATCTTGTCGGATCGAAAACCTTTCAGGGCGTTTCGAGTATCGACAATCAACTTGCTGCGCTCCACGACCGCCGCATAGTCGACGCCTGAGTGGTCAGTCACGATCACAACGCAATCCGCCGCTTCAGTCGTAGGCCACAACGGCTGCGCTTCCAAATCGCCGTTATTGGTGGCGATTTTTTTGACATACGGATCGGAGAAAGTAACATGCGCGCCCAGCCGCTGAAGCAGCAGAATGATATCGAGCGCGGGCGATTCCCGCACATCGTCGATATCTCGTTTGTAAGCCGTTCCAAGCAGATGAACATGAGATCCGCGCACGGGCTTAGTTGCGTCGTTCAAGGCGTTTTGAACTTTTTCGATAACAAACTCGGGCATGCGGCCGTTAATGTATCCGGCGAGTTCAATGAAACGCGCTTCGATTCCGGCCTCTTTACTTTTCCATGAGAGGTAGAACGGATCGATGGGAATACAGTGGCCACCGAGACCCGGCCCAGGATAGAAGGGCATAAAGCCGAAGGGCTTTGTGGCAGCGGCGTCGATGATTTCCCAAACATCGATCTTCATGCGGTCGCACATCAGCGCCAGTTCGTTCACCAGCCCAATGTTGATCATGCGGAAAGTGTTTTCGAGCAACTTCACCATTTCGGCGACCCGGGTAGAACTAACGGGCACTACGGTTTCAAGCGCCTGTTTATAAAACAGCGCCCCCATCTCTGTGCAAACGGGAGTTATGCCGCCCACCACTTTCGGAATATTAGATGTCTGAAATTTCGGATTGCCGGGATCGACACGTTCGGGCGAAAAGCAAAGAAAGAAATCCTTCCCTACCTTTAATCCGCTGGCTTCCAATTTCGGCAGCACGAGTTCATCCGTGGTCCCCGGATAGGTGGTGGATTCCAGCATGACGAGCAGTCCAGGATGAACATGCTCCGCGATGGCATCGGTGGCTGCGACGACGAAGCTCATGTCTGGGTCCTTAGTTTTTCGCAGCGGCGTCGGGACGCAGATATCGATGGTGTCCAGTTCGCGAATGATCGAAAAATCAGTTGTCGCGCGCAGCTTTCCGCTGCGAACCAGTGGGCCGAACGTGTCGTCCTTTACATCCTTGACATACGAGCGGCCGGCATTGAACTGATCGACTTTGGCTTGCTGAACATCAATTCCCGTGACCTCGAAGCCCGCATGCGCGAACTCAACCGCGAGCGGTAGGCCGACATATCCAAGACCCAACACGCCTACATGCGCTTTCTTATTCGAAATCCGCTCTCGTAGCGTGTTGGCCGCGGATACCGTGCCCACAGATTCGGGCTCCATTGTTTCAGAGATCAAGGAAGAACCTGCCTTCACCAATTAGTTCTGCTGGACCGGTCAAATAAACGCTGTCGTCCCAACGAAGAGTCATGCTTCCGGCGGGCGTGCGAATCTCAACAGGGCTTTCAGCTACTTTCCTGAGAATAGCAGCGGTGGCGGCTCCGGTCGACCCTGTACCAGAACTCCTAGTTTCACCTACTCCTCGCTCATAGAAGAGAGATTCGATCGTGTGCCGGTCAACGACACGCACGAAAGAAACGTTGCTGTGATTCGGAAATCGTCGGTGACATTCCGCTTCTTTAGCTGCATGACGCCAAGCTGCAGGGAACTCATCGACAAAAATAGCGCATTGCGGATTGCCAACGTTGAGTACCGTGGCATCGTAATCCGTTCCGGCAAGTCTCAGCTTTGCATGAAGATCCTCAAGCGCGGGCACGCCCATATTCATCTCGAACAGAAAGCGATCACCGTTTCGGGAGATGAGGTGCAACATCTTATTGCCAGCGCCGGTAGTTATCGAAACCGCCGGTCCCGACACTACGCCTTTCAATAGGCCGAACGCGGCCGCACACCGCGTGCCGTTCCCAGAGATCTCGGGCTCGGTTCCATCAGGATTAAATAGCCGAGTCTTCAACCCTCCCGATTCGGTGGACACCAGCATCCAACCGTCCGCGCCAATACCGGTTATACGCGCACAGATTCTGCGGGCGATTTCAGGTAAATTTTCGGCAGGCGCTTGATGCGCCCAACTGAGCAGGAAATCGTTTTCCGCGCCGTGCAACTTAGTAAATGGGATCTCCATCATTTTTGATCGCGCTCGAAAATCTGAACTGCGGGTGCATCTTCAACTTGGATCTGTTGCCACAGGTGGTAAGGAGAACCCGATTTTGCGAGCGCACGCGAAAGCGGATCGCCTGCTTGATCGACTGCCCACAACTGTTGATGAACTAAGTCAGGCCGAGCGGTGTTCGCCATCCAATATGGTCCGTTGCCAATATTCAGCGTTTCTTTGAGAGGTATTTGGGCCTTGCAAAAGATTCCAGCCAAGTCGCCGGAAGCTGAAGGAGTTAGGATACCTTGACCTGGCCTATAGTGCGCGCGCAGAAATTCTACGCCAATATTGGTCCATGCGCGCCGAGATATGGAATTTACCTGCGATTCCTTCCAACAAATCCAGTTTTCCGGCGATGGCTTCCAGAGCCAGAAAAAAACAACTAGTGCCGGCAGCGCAAATGCGAAACGAACCCATTTGCCCGATAATTGGGCGACAAGCGCGCCCGCGGCGAACGCCGAAAACGCCACCATCGCAATTCCGTATCGGCTGTTGTAATAACCGTGCGGCGGAAGTTGTGGCACGAATATTGGGTTGCCTGAAGAATGCACGCTCCAGACGTAAAAAAGCGGCGTGAGCAGCAAGAAGAGTGCCGGACGATAACTTCGTTTTCGTAATGCCCAAGCGAGCCCAGCGACCCCGATGAACAACAGAACCCAGCCGGCGCACAGTTGGCCGGCTTTGCCGTAATACAACAGCGCGAGTTTCCAATCGTGATATCCCGGATATGCCTTTCCACCTTGGATAGCCAGCGCCGAGTAGGGGCCATTATAAAAATCCAGGGGATTCGCGGTCTCCCACCAACTATGGGCGATCCAGTAAAGCGGCGCGAGCGAGGCAAAGAACGAAAACACTAAAAATGCTTGCCAGCGCTTCTCTTTCGCGGACCATCCGAACCAAATGGCGGCAAATGGAATCAAGAACCAACCGTCATAGCGAGTAAGGCTCATCCACAATGAAGCGAGGATGCCCAGCGCAATAAACCGCGGCTTTCGCGTCGCCTCGAAGCGCACAAGGGCGAGCAGCAGGACGGCCAGTCCGGCCAGAAAAACGACTTCGGTCATTGGGATCGTCGCCAGATAAAGAAGATTGGGATTCAGCGCGAAACAAAGGACAACGACCCATGCGGCGACGGGGCTGCGATACGTCTCACGAGCAGCGAGAAAGAATGCGACTCCTGCCGCGACGAAGCAGAGCGCGACTGGGATAGTTCCGGCGAGACCGTTCGACCACAGCACGACGTTTGCGACGAACGGAAGACAAATGACGTGCAGAATGGGCAGCCAAACGGTGCCAAGTTGGTCATAACCAGGCGTGCGTGAATCAATGATGCTGCGGCTGAGATTGAGATGCGACTGCGCGTCGCCGTAATAAAGAATGTAGCCGTGACGACACATCCAATATGCGGCGACCGTTACAATGCCGGCAAGCAGCACGCACGCGAGCAGCCAGTCAGGAACAATCGCCCGCTTAGAATGCGGTGAATTTTCGGAACTCTTCAAATCGCTGGTCGATCTGCTTTCGAGTGAGATCACGAAAACGTTCGACTCCAAAACGCTCACAGCAGAAACTTCCCATTACCGATCCATAGATCACAGCGCGATGAAGTTCCTGCACATCGAAGTGTCCGTTGCGTAGGTCGAAGCCTTTTTCAGCCAAATAGCCGACGAATCCGCCCGCGAAACAATCACCGGCGCCGGTGGGATCGAAGACGTCATCGAGCAGGTAACCGGGAACCATGAACAACGCATCTTCGCGAAACAGCATGGCCCCATGTTCCCCGCGTTTGATAACAAGCGTATTGGGACCCATTGCCAGGATCTTTTTCGCCGCCTTGCGAAGATTATATTCGCCTGAGAGCATGCGCGCTTCGCTGTCGTTGATCAGCAGAAAATCCCAAGTGCGGATGGTGGCAAGAAGTTCTTCGCGCGTGTCATGAATCCAATAATTCATGGTGTCACCACCAACGAAGCGCACACCATTCATCTGTTGCTGAACACCGCGCTGCAGGCTGGGCTGAATGTTGCCAAGAAATAAATAAGGACGCGAGGCATAGCCAGCGGGAAGCTTAGGGTTGAAATCTGCAAAGACATTCAAATCGGTACGCAGGGTGGTGCGGTCATTCATGTCGTCCGAGTAAACGCCAGACCAAAAGAAGGTTTTGCCAGGCACCTGCTCCAGGCCCGTTAACTCGATTCCCTTCTCTGACAACCACGAGCGGTCTTCCCCCGCAAAGTCGTCTCCTACAACAGCGACGATGGCCGTTTTCGTAAAGTAACTGGCGCTCAGCGCTATATAGGTGCAAGCCCCACCGAGAATGCGATCTCGTTTTCCGTGTGGCGTTTCTATTCCGTCATAAGCAACGGACCCAACTACAACCAATGACATTGTTCGCATTGTAACCGGGGCGGGAGTTAAGATGCGGTCTAACTCGCCGGCTGCGCCACAAACCGACAGCCGCGGCGCGGACGCGTAGCTGGGTGGCCTCTGGGATTGTGCTTCGACCTAGAATCTAAACTTCGCTGCCAGTTGCAAAATTCTGGGGTCCGCGGCGCTTTGAATCACTCCGAAGCTCGCCGAATTCAGGCTAGCCACTGGCGCGCTAAAATTCACGTGATTTAGAAGATTGAAGAACTCAAATCTCAATTCGAACATCTGACGTTCCCGGATGGGGAAAGAGCGAGTGACGTTGGCATCGATATCGAAGAAAGCGGGCGCTCTAAGGCTGTTATAACCCGCGGCCCCAAACGTTCCGATCGCGTTGGCGACAAACGCTGTAGGAGTGATCCAGATCAGAGGATTCGTGCTGGACGCGTAAGGATTACCAATGACATTCGGGCGATCCAGCCCGACTCCGGTACGCGAGTTGTCCACCCCCGTCAGCGGAGTGAACGGGAATCCGGTATGAACAGTGAGTAATGCTCCCAATTGCCAATGACCTAGCAGTTGATCGGAGACACGATTGGCAAATTTTGGCGTTTCATAAACCAAAGAATTATTGAAGTTATGCCGCAGGTCAGTATCGCAAGGGCCATGATCCAGATTGCGATTATAGGGATCCTGATACGAAGTGGAACCCAGGCTGTTGCGATTCCCGTAGGTTTCCGCATCCTGCATACAGTGCGACCACGTATAAACAGAAAGGACCGTGAAGCCATGACTGAATCGGTGTTGAGCAGACAGCCGGAGCGCATTGTAGTTGGTATTGATACCGTCATCGGCCAGCGTGATGTTCGAATAGAACGGGCCTTGCGCCGGACTCAGCAGGGTCAGCGTTCGTCTGGATTGAGTATTTGCGACCGTTGAGTTTCCCGGAATGTACACAGCGGGATTCTCTTCCGTGGAGGACCGAAGGTGAGTGGCCTTGTTGCCGATGTAAGCTGCGCTCACCAACCAATTCCCACTCAGTTGCAGTTGATAACTGAAATTCCACTGCTGCTGATACATGTGGTGCAGATTGAGAGGGAAATTGACGTATTGCCCTGCAACCGGGAAAACCGCGGTCTTTGCTGGTGGATAGGGTAGCGGGAAAGGATTGCCTCCGGGATAAGTCTGGTAAGGATTGGTGAGGCCTCCCGCAGGCTGAGTGAGCGAAATCGCGTTCCCCCAGGGAGCCGATGCGCCGAAGTCTCGCGCGGTGAAACTTTCTGGCTCATCAAAGAAGATGCCGTAGGATGCACGCAGGCTTTGGGTTCCCCTGCCGGACGGGTCCCAAGCGAGTCCGACTCTAGGCGCAAAGCCTACCCAGTTCCCGTTAGCGTAAGACGGAGGAATTCCGGGATCGCCGTGAAACAGGAGGCCGGCGGGGGAATTGGAATATACACTGGACTTCTGTCCCGCAAGAAATGCGGGAAGTGAAAAATGCGAACCGCGATCGAGAATGTCATGTTCCGGGAGAGATGGTTCCCAGCGCACTCCCGCATGAACGGTTAAGCCGCGTCTCAGGCGCACGTCGTCCTGGACATAGGCGCCCCAGTATTTTTGCCGCAAGCCGATTTGAAAAGGACTTCCCTGCTGAACGTTATTTGCTACACCGAGCAAAAAATCGGCTAATGCATCATTCGTTGCCGAGCCATTGAAGCTCACGACGCCATTGGCCAAATTGATATTGATCTCATCCATTTGCATCGCAATGTATTCAAGACCAAAGATGTAATGATTTCGTCCGCGAATGAGGTCCACATCGTCCGCGTATTGGAAAGTGTTCCGTGTAAATGTAGCGGGCGCATTCGAGCCGCCGCCGACCGTAAACTTTGCAGAAACGCTTAAGTCAATGAAATTTGGATTCGGGTTGTAGATGTTGGAACCGAGTGAAGACAGGGATGGGGTTTGGGTAGATATGGCGCGATTGTTTACCAAGCGGTTGTAAGTCGCATGGAAAGAATTCACCAACGTGCCGGTGGCGTACTGATCCGCTAAGACGGCGGACGTCGCCCGCTCTTCTAAGCCAGACCTTGTTGTAGTAAGGATGTTGTCTGTATAGTAGGGCGGGTTATCATAATCGGCGACAAAGAAGCGGCCATAGATAGTATTCTTCGGGCTTTGCAGCCAGTCTACCCGCGAAACGCCCTGATTTTCGTTGTTGGGGTTAGGAATTCCGTAGTTGATTTGTCCACAGGGATCAGTCGCCAAGGGAATATATTTCGCCAGACGTACGGCGGGAACACTAAATAAGGTTGGGCTAATAAAGTTATTGGGAAATGGCTGCCCGTTGCCAGGGTTGATCAACGTAACGGCTTTGTGGCTTGACTGGCAAGCCGCTGATTCCAGTGTGCTGAAGTCTCCGTTGAGAGCGGCTTGCGTGGGTACGAAACTGATCGTTTGAGGCGGCGCTGTTCTGACGCGCGTCGCCTGATAACCAGCAAAAACAAAAAGCTTGTCTTTTTTAATGGGCGCGCCTACAGTACCTCCGAACTGATTCCGCCGCAGTGAATCCTGTGTGGCTGCGAAAAAGTTTCGCGCGTTGAGATCTCCGTTGCGGACGAATTCGAAAGCATCGCCGTGGATCTGATTAGTTCCTGACTTCGTAATCGCGTTCACGACAGCGTATGGGTGAAGCCCGTATCGAGCAGAAACGCCGTCCGTCTGCACGCTGAATTCTTGAAGCGCGTCGGGGAATGGGAACGGCAGGTTCACGTTGGAATGTGAATCGTTATGGTCACCGCCATCGAGCAGATAATTGTTACCGTTCTCTTGACCGCCGGATACAGACACAGCCGTAGCGGTGGCGTAGTCATGAGTAGTAAGAAATCGTCCTGGCGCTCCTGGAGGCACGGACGCGCCGCCGGCCAACAGAATCAGATCAGTTGCTTGGCGCCCGTTGAGAGGAAGATCGACGATGCGTCTCTCGTCGATCACTTCAGAAATCGAGGTGTTTTGCGTCTCCACCATCGCTGCATTGGCGGAAACTTCGACAGTCTGGTTTACGGTGCCTAATTCCAACCTGGCATTCACCTGGACATCATTTCCTACTTGGAGAATGATACCGGTCTGCGTATATGTCTTAAACGATGGCGCCGTGACAGAAAGTCGATACGGTCCGACAGGCAGGTTCGGGAGTGTGTAAGATCCATCTGTTGCGCTCTGCGTACTCTGAGCCTGACCGGTGTCAGTCTCAATTGCTTTTACTTGGGCATTGGCGACGGGAGCGCCAGTGATATCGGTAACGGAACCATGAATGGTAGCGTTGGCTACTGCCTGCGCGAGCGCATGGTTCGGAATGAAGAAAAGAGCCAACAAAAGCACTGCGAGTGCGCTGAACGCTGTTGTCGGCGCTTTCGAATGGCCCAATGCGGCACGTTGATTTGAAAAAATTTGCCGCAACGTATCGCCAGCCGCCGAGAGATTGGCCATCCACATCTCGACATACTCTCGAGATAGAACGACGCCATCGGCGCCTGCCCCAAATGCGGCTTTGATTGCATCACGAACATCTTGCGGAGCGGTTCGCTTATCGGTAAGTTTGTCCGGCACATCGATGTCAATACCGGGGTAAATTTTGATCTCTTTGTTGACGCCGGCGATAGCGCGGGCGGTCTCTCGCGCGACATAGTTCGGTGACAACCCCGATTTAGCGAGCTTTTCATAGGGCTGCTCTTGGTACTTCATAATCTTGTAGTAAAACTCGGTAAAGTCTTTAGGCTGGGCGTCGTGGAATACGGTAGCGCTCAGACGGTCCAGGTAGCTCGCCATACGCGGGCCGCCGGCATTGTTATAGGTGGCGAGTTTCAGGTAATCGGCGTAGTCTTTGGTTTTTGAATAGTCTTCCTCTGCCCGGTAGAACGGGCTGAACGTCATGTTCTGCATGATATGGAATCCGAAGGGCTTCTCTGGAGCGATCGCCTTTCCAATGCCATACAGTTCGGCACGGACCTCGTGGTAACTGTCGGTCCAAAGTTTTTCCCAGCTCAGAATCTCGGGATAATCGAGAAGCATTCGCCAAAATGTCACGAAGTAGCCATCGATGAGATCGCGATCTTCGGCTGCCGCGGCGAGAAACTCATCAAGCCGCAGGTAGCCTTGGCGCGCGCGTTCGATCGAAATGCCAAGGTGGCGCGCTTTTGACTGGCAGTGTTCGCAAAAGCAGGTTAAACCTCTTGTGCTCCATGTACCGCCGATCGCATTTTGCAGTGGGCCCATGCGTTCACAACCCCACGCGATGCCGTCAACCTCGCTGGCATATCCGCTAAGGCAACTTTCGATCTTTCCGCGAAGGTGGGCCCGGTAATCCGGGTGATTGAAGCAGGCGCTAGTGGTGCGGCGGCCATATACATCAATCTCTGTGACCTGAGAGAAATTGGGAATATTGCGGTTCATGATAGGGAATGCATTGTTGTAATCCCAGCAGAAGAAATCCATTCCGCGTGCTTTTGCTTTCGGCGCAACGTCTGCGATTACGTTGAACTTGCCGTAATCTGGCGAGCGAAAGTCCTTCAACACCGTATTGGTGAAGTACTTCGGATCGTAATCGTAGAACGCGCCGCCAACAAAGTCCGGACTGCCCGCTTTGCCATGGTCGGGCAGTGGGATGGGGCCATTCGGTTTCATGCGAGCTTCCGAATAGTCGTACGTGTATGCCCATACGGTATTCACCTCACCTTTTTGAAGGTTGTCTAATACCTGTTCAATCCCTTCATCAACCCATGCGTAAGGTTTAACCTGTATGGCGACAAAGTTCTTTCGATGCTTGACTGTCCGGTTGGTGCGCTGCGGCGCGGCCACCATGGGACTTCGGCTCCCTTCACTCAGGAATGCCGCCAGCGTGGAACAACATCGAACAAAGGTTCTGCGATCAACTTTCATACTTTCCCCTGATCAGGATTTGGTCACATCCGCAATAGCTCGCCCGGCGGCACAGATTTACCGAAGGGTTCATCGTATTCGTCCCTCCGAGGCGCATTCTGAAATGAAATTGTCTGCTCGCGTTCGCACACAATAGCAGCTGAAAGACCCGGTGAACCGATGAACGCGGATTGAGAGATGCTGCGAGTCAGCAATGGCGCGCGAGTGTGGAACTTCTTGAGAGTGAAGAGTTTTCTCCAGAACGCCACTTGTACTCGCTTAGGAATCGGTCTGAATCGTATCAGATTTCAGCGAGTAGCAGGTGGCCTAGATTTATCGGACGGATGCGGTAGGCATTGCAACGTGATACTGGAACGAGAAGATACTCACGCTCTCCGGGGGACAAACTGTAACTCACATCGCGGACCAGACGGTTTGACACCCCGGCTACACTTCGCTAGACTGGTGTAGTTCGAGCTTTCGAGCAGAGAGAATAAGTCTGTCCATGCGTACCGAAGTTCCGTCCGAGCACGATATTGTTCGTGCCTGGCACGTGATCGACGCCAACGAAGCGGTGCTCGGCCGCATCGCGAGCCGTGCGGCTATGCTTCTGATGGGTAAACACAAACCCACCTATGCGCCGTCTATCGACACAGGCGATCACGTCATTATTATTAACGCCGCCAAGGTCAAACTGACCGGCGGAAAAGAAGGTCAAAAGCTTTATCGCCGTCACACGGGTTATCCAGGCGGCTTGATCGAAACAGGCGCGCGTAGAATGCGCGAGACACGTCCGCAACGAATGTTAGAGTTGGCGGTTTCCGGCATGCTGCCGAAAACTAAGCTGGGGAAACAGATGTATCGCAAGCTCAAGGTGTACTCCGGTGAGCACCATCCCCATCAAGCGCAGAAGCCGACTGCACTAGCAATTTAGACGTGCAAATATAAGGAAAGGGATTTAGTTGCCAGCGAAGTTAGTTCAGCAATTGGGAACCGGACGCCGCAAGACCGCAACCGCGCGCGTCTTCCTCCGGCCGGGAAAAGGTCAGATCACTGTCAACAACCGGCCATTCGACAGCTACTTTGCGAACGAGTCGGCTCGCGCGTATGTTCGCCAGCCGCTGCTCGCCGCCGAATTAGCCGACCGGTTCGATATTTTGATTCTCGCCGATGGCGGCGGGGTGAGCGGACAAGCAGGCGCGGCGCGCCTCGGTATTGCCCGTGCGTTAATTGAATTCAATTCTGAGCTCCGTGGCAAATTGAAGGGGCTCGGCTTGCTTACGCGCGATGCTCGCGCACATGAGCGAAAGAAGTACGGTCAGAAGGGCGCTCGCAAGCGCTTCCAGTTCTCCAAACGGTAGTACGTCTTCTCGTTTCGTATCCATTTCGCAAGCGGCGGTCCTTTGGGACCGCTTTTTGCTCAACCGGTCTCGCTTTTCGATCCACGCAAAATTCCGCTTTGGGCCGCGTGTATCGGCGCGCCTGACCGTAGTTAGTTAATCAATCAGGAGGCAGGTTGCCATCGATTTCGATGAAAGAATTGCTCGAAGCCGGCGTTCACTTCGGGCACCAGACCAAGCGCTGGAATCCAAAGATGAAAGAGTACATCTTCGGCGAACGTAACGGGATCTACATTATCGATCTCCAAAAGACGCTTAAGCTTTTCAAAGACGCGATGCGTTATGTGGGCGAAATGGCAGCACAGGGCAAGACCGTCTTGTTTGTCGGAACCAAACGCCAGGCGCAAGAAGCCATCGCGGAAGAGGCCGGCCGTGCGGGGCAGTTCTATGTAAACCAACGCTGGCTGGGCGGCCTACTCACAAACATTTCAACCGTACAGCGTTCTATCAAACGCTTGAAAGACCTCGACTCGATGTCGTCCGACAACGCGTACGAAGGGCGAGCTAAGAAAGAAGTCGGACGGCTGGAACGTGAGCGCAAGCATCTGCAGCAGAATCTTGCGGGCATTAAGGATATGAATGGTTTGCCCGATCTGCTCTTCGTCATCGATTCGAATAAAGAGTCCATCGCCGTTAAGGAAGCTCGCAAGCTTGGGATTCCGGTTGTCGCGGTCGTGGACACCAACTGCGATCCCGACGAAGTGGATTACGTGATTCCCGGCAATGACGACGCACTCCGCGCGATCCGGCTCTTCACCACGAAAATCGCCGATGCCGTAGTCGAGGGTAAGTCGCTTGCTACCGAGACGGAATTTACCGCCGAGAAGATCGTCAGCGAAGACGAGAGCGCGACAGAACATACGCCGGAAGAATACGGACATTATCTGGACCCCAAATACGCCGAGCAGTTAATGTCGGAGAGCTTAGCAACGAGCAACGAGCCGGAAACTCCGCCTCGTAAGGGTCCCGGCAGTGAGGCGCCTACCGAAGAGCCGGCCACATCCGGCGTTGCGGAACCGCGCGCGTAGAGCAAGCGGCATAAGCGAAAATCTAGTGGGCGACGCGGCTGTGAAGGCCTCGTCGCTCTACGTGTGTATACGACGATATAGAGAGACACAATAAATGGCAGAAATTAGCGCACAATTAGTTAAGCAGTTGCGCGAGCGCACTGGCGCGGGGATGATGGAGTGCAAGAAAGCGCTCGTTGAGGCAAACGGCGATCTGGGGGAGGCGGAGATTATTCTTCGCAAGCGCGGTATCGCCGCTGCTACCAAGAAAGAGAGCCGTTCAACCAAGCAAGGCGTAATTGCCGCAAACATCGGCAAAGACGGAAAGACCGGAGTACTGGTGGAAGTGAATTGCGAATCCGATTTCGTCGCTCGCACCGAGGACTTTCAGACGCTCACGGCCGACATCGCGGCTCACATCGCGAATAGCAAGCCCAAGTATGTACGGGCTGACGAGGTTACCGAACGCGAGCGCGCCAATTTTAAAGAGCACGAAGCTCTTTACGAACAGAAGTTTGGTCATGATCAGAACACCACCGTCGGCGAATTAGTCAAGACAAAGATCGCCAAACTCGGAGAGAACATCGCCGTCAGCCGCTTCACCGTCTATGAAGTGAATGGTTCCGGCACAGTTGGCAGCTACATTCATACGGGTGCGCAGATTGGGGTTCTACTCGAAGTAAAAACCAACTCCAGCGGTACTGTGAATAAAGAAGAATTCAAGATCCTGTTGCGCGATCTCGCCATGCAAATTGCAGCTGCGAATCCCCAATACGTCAGTCGAGATCAAGTGCCCGCGGACGTCCTTGTAAAAGAGCGCAGCATCCAACGGGAGCGCGCGCTGGGCGAAGGCAAGCCGGAAAAAATGGTCGACAAAATTGCCGAGGGACGCATGAGCAAGTTTTACGAGGAGATCTGCCTGTTGGACCAGCCGTTCATTCGTGAGAACACTGTTTCGGTTTCGGAACTGATCCGCACCGTCGGCGGCAAAATCGGCGATTCAGTCAGCGTCTCGCGTTTTGTTCGCTACAAAGTAGGCGATGCTTCTGACGCGCCTGGCGTTGAAGCCAGTCCTCTGCCCGTTACAGCTTAGGTTCGGCGCTATCCTCTCAATTGGATCATGCCAGCCTACCGGCGCATTCTACTAAAGATAAGCGGTGAGGCCTTAGCCGGACCGCTCTCATTCGGTCTGGACCCTGACCGTGTTTTGGCGCTGGCCTTTGAAGTAGCCGAGGTCGCGCACAAGGGCGTCCAGATTGGTTTAGTGCTGGGCGGCGGCAATATTTTTCGCGGTGTTGCCGCTGCTGCCCACGACATGGATCGAGTCACCGGGGATCATATGGGCATGCTGGCGACCGTCATCAATGCGTTGGCCTTTCAGGACGCATTGGAACGAGAGGGCATACCCACCCGCGTAATGACTGCCATCCAAATGCATCAGGTTGCTGAGCCATACATTCGCCGGCGCGCTATTCGCCACCTCGAAAAGGGACGAACTGTGATCTTTGCGGCCGGCACTTCGAACCCGTATTTTTCAACGGATACGGCAGCTACACTGCGCGGTCTTGAAATTCATGCTCAGATTATCGCCAAGGCAACCAGCGTCGACGGCGTTTACGACAAAGATCCGAAAAAGTTTGCAGACGCAATCAAGTACCAGGAAGTGACCTATACGGAAGTGCTCTCAAAGGCTTTGGGCGTTATGGACGCCTCCGCTGTCGCGATGTGCCGGGACAACCATATGCCTATCACCGTTTTTGACCTCAAAGTGACGGGAAATATAATGCGTATGGCGATGGGCGAAGCGATAGGCACCATCATCCGCTAACCGCACAAGCGCATAATTCGGTTGGTGTCCATTGTGCGAACAAAAATATGAAACAAGAACAAGCACCCTCTGGTAGTATCAGCCAGTTTAAGAACGTTAAAGAAGTAGAGTCGCATGCCCGCAGCCGCATGGATAAGATTCTGGCGGATCTGCAGCAGGAGATGGGGCATTTTCGGACCGGAAGAGCTTCCATCAATCTGCTTGATACAGTGCGCGTCGATTACTATGGCTCGCCGGTGCCCTTAAATCAAGTGGCACAGCTTCACGTTCCCGAGCCCGCCATGATCACTGTGCAGCCGTGGGACGCTTCGCAGATCCGCGAAATAGAGAAAGCCATTCGAAGCGCCGACCTTGGCCTTAATCCATCGAATGACGGAAAGATCGTGCGTGTGCCCATTCCGCCGTTAACGGAGGAGCGCCGCCGCGACCTCGCGAAAAAGTTAAGTCATGTGGCGGAGGAGCGCCGTGTTGGTCTGCGCAACATCCGGCGAGATGCGAACGAAGGCCTCAAGAAGATGCTCAAAGACAAGCTCATCAGCGAAGACGAGGAACGTCAGGCGCTCGAGTCTATTCAGAAATTGACCGACGGCCAGATTTCGAAAATCGATCAAATGGCCAAAGCCAAAGAAAAAGAGATTCTGGAGTTCAAATAGGTTCGGACTTCGCGTAACTTGCCCCGCTTGACTGCCGAGGAACTCGCGTCTGTTCTGACGCTCGATGAATTCGAAACTCTGGCCCAGCAGCATATGTCTGCTGCGGCTTACTCGTATGTCGCCGGAGGCGCTGGTTCTGAGTTAACTGTCCAGGACAATCGTGCTGCCTTCAATCGCCTTCGCCTGAATCCACGCGTGCTGGTCGATGTAAGCCGCATTGATACGACGCTAGATCTGTTCGGTCGCGCTTACGAATATCCGATACTTCTTGCTCCCGCCGGATATCACAAGCTAGTCCATCCGGAGGGCGAGATCGAAACGGTTAAAGGAGCAAATCTCGCGGAAGCGACGCTGATAGCAGCCTCGTTCTCGACGGCGACGATCGAAGCAATGAGCGCGGCCGCTATGCGTCCGTTATGGTTTCAAATCTACATCCAAACCGACCGCGCCTTCACTAAGAATTTGATCGACCGGGCGCTATCGGCGAATTGCGAAGCTATCTGCGTCACTGTAGATGTGCCCGTCAACGGGCCCCGCGATCGCGAACTGCGCGCTGGCTTCAAGCTGCCGCCGGGCGTGGAACGGGCTAACCTCTCAAGTCTCGGCGTGGCCATTTCCGCGGCTTCGCACCGTCCCTCCGGCCGCAATATCTACGCCGCCACGCACGGCGCCGATGTTACGTGGAAAGACATCGATTGGTTGCGCGCAAACGTCCCCGTGAAGTTGCTTGTAAAGGGCATTATTCATCAAGAAGATGCCGAACTCGCCGTAAAGGCCGGATGCGATGGCATCATAGTTTCAAATCATGGCGGGCGCAGCCTCGACACGGTCCCGGCCAGTGTTGATGTTCTACCTGCTGTTGCTGAGCGTGTTGCAGGCAGAATACCAATCTTGATGGACGGAGGAATCCGGCGGGGTATCGATGTCTTCAAAGCTCTTGCAAGCGGCGCAAGTGCCGTCATGATCGGGCGATCATACCTCTATGGTCTGGCCGTCGGCGGCGCAGCCGGTGTTGCTCGTGTTACAGAAATCTTAAGAACCGAGCTGGAAATGACGATGGGGTTAATCGGCTGCGCCTCACTTTCGCAGATCTCAGATCGTTTTTTGTTTTGAAGGTTTTGGCGCCTTCCGGGCGTCTATAAGTGAACCATGGCTAAAACAAAGACAGAAAACCATCATTCCTCCGAAGCTTCGCCTCTGTTGGGACAGCGCGGAAAGATTGTCCAGGAATTCGGCACGGTCGTTCACCTCCCGTCCGCTTTGGATGCAAAAGTCAGGCTGGACAGCACGCGCAACCTGAACCAGGTATTGGCGGATACGATGATGCTCCGCGACATGTACAAGAAGCACCACTGGCAGGTCTCGGGGCACACGTTTTATCAGTTACATCTGCTGCTCGATAAGCATTACGACGAGCAGGCCGAACTGGTCGACTTGGCAGCCGAGCGCATTCAGGCCCTTGGCGGAATCGCTATCAGCATGCCGCACGATGTGGCCGAGCAGACGCGGATTGAACGGCCGCCCATTGGACGCGAAGAAGTTCCTGTGCAGCTTTCACGTCTGTTGGAAGCACACGAACTCATCCTCAAAGAAGCACACGAATTTGCGAAGGCTGCGGATGATGCCGGTGACGATGGCACGAACGACCTGCTCGTCAGCAATATCATTCGCACTAACGAACTTCAGGTTTGGTTTATCGCCGAGCATCTTGCGCCCATGCCGGTTGTAAAAGCAGACTAACGAGTTAATTCGTTCCGTTCACGCGGGCATTTCCTCGGTGGAAGGATAACCATGTTGCTCGCGGCCAATCTTTCCGTCATACATAGTCGTGGTCTTGAAAAGCTCCATGTGTCCATCGGCAGCTTCGGACCGGCAACGGTTACGAAGCTCCTTCATAGAAGTTTCGGACAAGGGAGCGAAATTGAGAGCCACGGCAAGATTTTGCTTTAGGACGTCCATGGAATCGATGCCGCTGATAGTGGTGGTAACGGGAAGGCTCATGGCGTAGCGCAGCGCTTCATCCGGCGTGATACCACCGTTCTTAATCATTTCACCGCTGCCTCCCATGCTTTTCATGCCGAAAACGGCTAATCCTTGACGCAGCGCTTCGGGAAGGACATGACTTTCGAAGCTTCGAAATGTGGCGTCGAATGGATTTAATGGCATCTGAACAGTGTCGAAAGGAAAACCGTGTGAAAGCGCTTTGAGATGAATAGACGGATCCTTGTGACCGGTAAATCCAACAAACCGCACTTTGCCATCTTTCTTTGCTTGTAGAAGCGCTTCCGCGGCGCCGTTGGGAGCGAAGATTAAATCCGGATCGTTGTCGTAGACCACTTCATGAATCTGCCAGACGTCCAGGTGATCTGTACGCAATCGCCGTAAAGACTCTTCTAACATGTGCATCGCCACCTTCTTGCTGCGTCCGTGGGTACAAACTTTGGTCATCAAAATCACATCCTTGCGATGGTCGCCGAGCGCCTTTCCCAACCATTCTTCGCTCTTGCCGTCGTGATATTCCCAGGCATTGTCGAAAAAGTTGATGCCGGCGTCTAGCGCATGTTGAACGATTTCGGTTGCGGCATCCGCGTTCTCCGCTGCTCCAAGATGAAAGCCGCCCATTCCGATGATCGATACTTCGAGATCCGTTTTCCCGAATTTACGCTTGGGAACAACGTCCGTGGCCATAGATGCTCCTTTCGTCTTCGCGCTGTCCGATAGCAATCCAGAAGCCGCCAATCCGAGTGCGGCAGTTCCGCGCATGAAACAGCGGCGAGTCTTCTCATTCGAACGTGGCATCGCGATGTTACTTTGCCGAAGGAAATGGCTTGCCCGTGTTTTCGGTTGCGCGCATCATCTCTTTCACTTCCTTCTGTTGCATATCGAGAGGGAAACCGTGGGCCAGGCGCGCCTCCGGATTGTCGTACTTCAAACTGACTTTGTAGGGTTCGTAACGGCCGTCGGCAGCATATCTTGCACATCTCTCGCGCAGGGCAGCCATTTCGTTTTCGTTCATCGGGTGAAAGCTCTGTGCGACCTTGAGATTCTGCTCCAAAACGTCCATTTTTTCCATTCCCGTGATGGTTGTGGTCACCGGTAAGCTCATCGCGTACCGCAGCGATTCCTCCACAGTCAGCACACCAGCCTTAATAGCAGGGCCTGCCCCGCTCAGCGGCTTCATCCCCAACACAGCAATGCCTCGCCGGCGCAGTTCCGGAAGAACCTGCTGTTCGAAGCTGCGAAACGTGGCGTCGAATGGATTTAATGGCATCTGTACCGCGTCAAACGGGAAGCCGCTGTCGAGCATTGTCAGGTGAATCTTCGGATCTTTATGGCCGGTGAATCCCAGAAATCGCACCTTTCCTTGCTGCTTGGCCGTGTGTAGCGCCTCCGCTGCACCGTTGGGCCGTATGAACAACGCCGGGTCATTGTCGAAGGAGACGCCGTGCACTTGCCAAAGATCCAGATGATCGGTTTGCAGCCGTTGTAGCGATTCATCCAACATGCGCAACGCGATGTCCTTATCACGGCCGTGCGAACAGACCTTGGTCATGAGAAAGACCTGTTGCCGTTTTCCTTTCAGCGCGCCTCCCATCCACACTTCCGATTTGCCGCGATGATATTCCCAGCAATTGTCGAAGAAGTTAACGCCACCATCAATAGCGCGCGCCACAATCTCCGTGGCGGTTTTTTGATCCTCCGCATCACCTAAATGATGTCCGCCCAGCCCGAGTGCTGAGATTTGAACTCCGGACTTTCCGAACGGCCTTTGGGGGATTTGTCCAGTTTGTGGCATGCTGTCTGACGTGCGATACCTAAGTGGGACCAAGAGTAGGTCAGCAACGTTACGTTGCCCGGTAATATGCCTAGGTATGTCCTTGATAGCGTTAGCTGTAACTAGAGAGTACGTCTAATGGCGAAGCAAAGCAGGAAGTACGATTCCATCATTGTCGGTTCCGGACAAGGCGGAAATCCACTTGCCCAGCAGTTGGCCGAACGGGGCGAGAGAGTGGCTCTCGTGGAATATGGTCCACTTGGCGGAACGTGCATTAACACCGGTTGCACTCCAACCAAGACAATGGTCGCGAGCGCCCAAGTAGCTCACTATATGCGCAATGCGCAGCGTTGGGGCGTTCATGTCGGCGATGTTCGCGTCGATCTACCTGCCGTGCTTCGGCGAAAAAACGAAGTTGTCCACCAATTTCGTTCGGGTTGGGAACAGAAAGTCGATCAGCCTGGCAAACCTGAGCTTATACGAGGCCGCGCCCGTTTCACCGGAATGAAACAGTTGGAAGTCGACGGACAGACTGTGGAAGGAAACCGCATCTTCATAGATAGCGGGGCTACGGCGACCATCCCCAAGATCGCCGGTTTGACAGCGGTACCGTTTCTTACCAACGAAAGCATTTTGGAATTGCAAACAATTCCGTCGCATCTGCTGGTACTAGGCGGTGGTTATGTCGGTCTTGAATTCGGGCAGATATTTCGGCGCTTTGGAAGCGAAGTGACTATTATTCAGAGCGCCGAACACATCCTGCCGAACGAGGATGACGACGTTACTACTGAATTACGTCGCTGCCTGGAAGCGGAAGGAATAAAGATTCACGTGGGCGCAAAGGCGACTGCCGTTCGAGGCACAACGGGCAGCCTTGAAGTTGATGTTGCGATGGAAGACCTCATGCAAACGGTATCCGGTTCTCATTTGTTGGTAGCTACCGGGCGCACGCCAAACACAAAGGACTTAGCGCTAGATAAAACGGGCGTGAAGACGAACGAAAAAGGATTCATTGCGGTGAACGATCGCCTGGAGACGACGGCACCGGACATATGGGCGTTAGGCGATGTTACGGGAGGCCCGGCGTTCACGCACATCTCTTATAACGATTTTCAAATCATATACGCCAATCTTTTTGAAGGTAAGGATCTGCGTACGTCCGGGCGGATCGTGCCCTACGCGGTTTATACGGATCCCACATTAGGCCGAGTCGGAGTAACGGAAAAAGCGGCTAGGCGGGAAGGCCGGCGCCTGAAAATCGGCAAAGTGCAGATGACACACGTGGCACGCGCGCTGGAGCGTGATGAGACACAAGGATTTATGAAGTTGATCGTGGACGCTGCAACGAACCGCGTACTTGGCGCGGCCATTTTATCTATTGAGGGCGGAGAACTGGTGCAAATTATCAGCACGCTGATGCTGGCTGATAAGCCGTACACACTGCTCAAGGGCGCGATCTATATTCATCCGACATTAGCGGAAGGTTTTTTCGGGTTGATGGACAGCGTCAAAGAGGCAGACTGACTAACGCACCTTTCCCCTTCGCCCATCCATACTGAAGCGCCCGGGACCGGCCAGGAATATCGCGAGAGACACGCCCATATAGACGTAGGGCAGCTCGCCACTGTGCGGACCGGACAGCGCGAAGTGATGAACCAATGAGAATGCAGTGCCAAGGATGATCACAATGTAGAGTGCGGCGAGGCGCGTCGCAAAGCCGATTATCAGAAGAATGGAACAGACGGCGTCCGAAAACAGCGCCATAACGAGACTCCAGTGAGGCCCGATATGTACGGGATCGGGAAAATGCGACGCCATGGCGGAAAAATTGGCGACCTTCTCGACTCCATGCCGTAAAAAAAGACTAAAACCTACCCAGACACGCAATACCAGTAATCCAAGATCGTAACTCTGCGGCAGAAACTCAAGACGGATCAGTTTTCCCATTCCCGTTATTTTCGCTTAGTTCTTTCGGACATCCCAATGAGCGATTGTTTCTTGCGATATGGTTTGTTCATGCGCAAACTTCCGCTTGCGGCTTGCTTCTGTCAAACACTCTTATTCTCCGCGACGGTGTCGCTTCCACCCAACTATCTGGCTGAGATGCACTATCGCCTCATCGGTCCATTCCGCGCCGGTCGCACGGTCGCTATCAGCGGCGTTGTTCAGCAACCAAATGTGTATTACATGGCGCCGAATAACGGCGGGGTATGGAAGAGCACCGACTACGGCAATACCTGGGTTCCCATCTTCGACGATCAGGGTACCGGCTCCATAGGCGCACTCGCGGTTGCGCCGTCAGACCCAAACATTATCTACGTGGGCGGCGGCGAAGGTCTTCAGAGACCTGACTTGTCTGTTGGTGACGGCATGTACAAATCGACAGATGCGGGGAAAAGCTGGCAACACTTGGGTCTGCGCGAAGGTGAGCAGATTGCGTCAGTCATCGTCGACCCCACAGATCCTAATCGCCTGTTCGTGGCAGTGCTCGGGCATCCATATGGCGCGAACAAAGAGCGTGGCGTCTATCGATCATTGGATGGCGGCAACTCCTTTCAGCAGGTCTTGTATAAGGACGAAAATACGGGCGCATCCGAAGTTGCATTCGATCCCAACAACTCGCAAATTGTCTACGCGACTCTTTGGTCCGCGCGACAGGCTCCGTGGGAGGCCGGATACAACGGCCCCGGCAGCGGGCTTTTCAAATCGACGGACGGCGGCACAACCTGGAACCAATTGAAAGGCGGCCTCCCTACGTTTGCACAGGGCTTGGGGCGGATCGGCTTTGCCATAGCGCCGAGCGATTCGAACAGGATGTACGCGCTGGTAGAAGCTTCGCCGCAATACGGAGGACTTTATAGATCTGACAATGCGGGTAGCAGTTGGAAAAAGGTTAACGGCGAGAATCGCATTTACGGGCGCGGCAGCGACTTTGCTTGTGTCCAGGTTGATCCTGTCGATCCGAACAAAATCTACGTGGCGAACACGACCATGTACCGGTCCACCAATGCTGGTGAAAATTTTCTCGGCATCAAAGGCGCACCCGGCGGAGACGATTATCACACCATTTGGATCAATCCCAAAAATCCCGACATCATTTTTCTTGGGGTCGACCAGGGCGCAACGCTCAGCGTGAACGGAGGTAAAACATGGAGTTCCTGGTACAACCAGCCGACGGCACAGTTTTATCACGTGATTACGGACAATCGCTTTCCATACTGGGTGTACGGCGGGCAGCAGGAAAGCGGATCTGCCGCCGTTGAAAGCCGCAGCGACGATGGTTCCATCAGCTTTCGGAACTTCCATCCTGTAGGCGCTGAGGAGTATGGCTACGTCGCACCAGACCCGTTGCATCCCGATCTCGTTTATGGCGGCAAAGCGACGCGATTCAATTGGGTGACCAAGGATGTTCAAGATGTGAGCCCGCAGATTCTTCCAGGCGATTTGCGGTTCGTGCGAACAATGCCGTTAATTTTTTCGCCGGCCGATCCGCACATTCTTTACCTGGGATCTAACGTTTTATTGAAGACGACAAACGGCGGCGACTCATGGCAAACCATCAGTCCAGATCTGACGCGCAAGCAATATCAGACGCCCGCCAACTTGGGCATTTTTGCGTCACAAGATCCGCAAGTAGACCAGCATCGCGGTGTCATCTACACTATCGCTCCGTCTCCTAAGGACGTCAATCTGATTTGGGTGGGGACCGAAGATGGATTGATTCAGGTAACGCGCGATGGAGGAAAAACGTGGCATGATGTCACGCCACCCGAATTGACTGCATGGAGCAAAGTGTCGTTAATGGAGGCTTCGCGGTTCGATAGTAATACCGCATACGCGGCAATCAATCGCTTTCGCGTAGACGATCTGCATCCGCATATTTATCGTACGCACGACGGAGGTAAGGCGTGGACTGAAATTGTCCACGGATTGCCCGACCGTGCCGTCATCAATGCGGTACGCGAGGACCCGGTTCGCAAAGGCTTGCTATATGCCGGAACTGAAGTTGGCGTCTTTGTCTCGTTCGACGACGGAGACGACTGGCAGTCGTTACAGATGAACCTGCCGGTGACGTCGGTGCGCGATCTAATAATTCACGATGATGACTTAGTGATCGGTACGCACGGCCGCTCATTTTGGATTTTGGACGACGTGACACCGTTGCGTCAGATGACAGAACAGGTACCCAGCGCGGCTGCCTATCTGTTTGCTCCCGAGAAAGCAATTCGGTGGCGCTGGAACCGAAATACGGACACGCCTTTGCCGCCTGAGCAACCGGCCGGGCAGAATCCGCCCGACGGAGCCATCATCAATTACACGCTTAAGGAAGATGCCGCGCCCGTGACGCTGGAGATTTATGATTCACGTAATCGGCTGGTGCGCCACTATTCGAGCGAGGATAAGCCCGAAACAACCGAAGCAGAGCTTGAAAAAGAGTTGAACGTACCTACCTATTGGGTTCGACCTACCCATATTCTGTCGGCCGCTGCTGGCATGCACCGATTCATCTGGGATCTGCGCTATGAACCGCCAAAAGCGCTCAATCACGAATATCCCATCGCGGCAATCATTCACAATACGCCGCGTCTCCCGCGTGGCACGCTCGTCGTGCCCGGCCGCTACACGGTAAAACTGACGGTAAGCGGCAAAGCGTATTCGCAACCGCTCGTCGTCGTCATGGATCCGCGGGTGAAGACGACGCCCGCCGGCCTCGAACAACAACTAAGCGCCAGCCTTCGACTCGAAGACATGATGCGCGAAGATTATGACGCTCTTATGCAAGTGCGAAATGTCCGTGAGCAGGTGGGCGCGTTGGAACAGAAATCTTCTGGTGCAGATCTAAAAGTGCAACTCGGACGATTCGATCAGAGCCTTAGCGCGTTACAAGGCGCGGGCGGCGGTGGCAGACGAGGTGGCGGCGGGCGTCTGACGCTGTCGTCTTTGAACGGCCAACTCGCTCGTGTTTTCGAGGTGATCCAGGGTTCTGATAACGCGCCCACGACCCAGGCACTCGCCGCTGTCACGCGACTGCAAACGAGCGTTCAACAGCAATTGGCTGCATGGAAACAACTACGGTCGACTGACCTCACGAAGCTCAATGAACAGATCCGCGCCGCCAAGCTTCCCGAGATCGAAATAAAAGCGACCGATCAATCAAAAAACGAAAAGCTCAGCCCGGCTGACAAGGATACGGACGACGACGATGTGCCGTAGGGGATTTCAAAACGTCACGCGACCCGAAAACTGCAGAGATCGAGCCGGTAGCTGATTCGTAATCCCCACTAATGGCTGCCCAAAACCGTTACCAGGCGCCACACCGTTTCCGTAGGTGCCGCTGTAGCCGACGAAATTCGCGTGATTGAACACGTTGAATGCCTCCGCGCGAAGGTCCAGGCGAACGCGCTCGCCTAACGCAAACGGGCGCTCCAGAAATGGCGAGACATCATAGATCGGTCTGCCGTGCCCCGTATTGCGGCCAACGACAACTCCGTTAATTACCGGGCGATCCGCCGTGGCACCGGTATCGCCGCTGTTCGTAGTCCCGGTCGTGAAGTTATAGGGCAATCCAGAGCCAAACGTCGCCACGCCGCCGAAGTTTATCTTGAACGGCAATGTGTACAGGCCACTAAGCACGAAGCGCTGTCGCTGATCAAAAATGGCATTGCCATTTTCTACTTTGCCGGGGAAATTCGGATCGTTAGGATTCTGCGATGGGATATCGGGATCGACATTGTCGATAGCGTGAGACCACGTATAGCTGGCCAACATCAGTAGCTTGTGGCTCAATGTGTGGCTAAGATTCACGTCCATCGCATTGTAATAGGCATAGCCATTGTTTACGTCGCTCTGAATAACGCTATATGGCGGTTGCGGATTAGTGGCTGTAACGGGATTGCATGCCATGTTGTGCTGTGCGTACCACCAGATCCAATACGGTCGGGTACAGTTGGCCGCTTGCGCTGAACGGATCTGGCCGGGCGCTGTTCGAATAAACGAAGATGGTGGATCGACATCGAGCGGACGATTGATTTTCAAAGTGTGCGAACCGACGTAGTCAACACTCAATACCCAATTCGAAGCGAGTTGGCGCTGAAAGCCAAACGTCCACTGTTCAGAATACGGATTTAGCAGTTGACCGGGATAGCCTATCAGCGTCGACGTAGGAAAGAATTGGTTCAGATAGGTGCTTTGCCCCGGACGAATGTAAAGACTTCGAAGCGGCGCTACCGCTCCAGGGGGGAACGCCGGGAGCGGCGCCGCTGCAACACTGCTCGGGAAGCCAACCTGGCCCGGACCGGCGCTATAGTTGAATACTCCGGTCGGACCGGTTAATGCGTAGTTCGCTTCCGCGTTATCGACAATCTGCGAATAGTAAATACCGAATCCTCCGCGAATAACTGTCTTCCCTTCGCCTTTGAAGTTGTAGGCAAAACCGACCCGCGGCGCAAAATCCTTCGTCGCATCGGCAAATGTCTGACGTTCATAACGCAGCCCCAGATTGACAGTGAGATCGGGACGCAGGCGTATGTCGTCCTGCACGAACAGCGACCAAAGCGTGTCGTCTACAACGTAGTTCGCATTGCCGTAGCTTTGCGTATACGTCTGCACATTCGCGATATTGCCGATATACGCCTGACTCTCGCAAAAAGCCACGACTTGGGTACAGGTCTTGTAAGTGAAGCTGCCTAGGTAGATAGGGCCGCCGAATTCTTTGCTATTACCACCGTTTCTCGCGTAGATGACATCGCCGCCAAACTTGACTTGGTGGCGCCCCCAAACGGCGGAAAGAGTATCGTTTATCTCGTATTGCCGATTCATCAACAATGCAGACTGCGACGTTCCCGAAGTGAACGTTCCGCCAGAGGAAATCGGCACTACATACTGAGTTCCGTAAACTACCGGATCGAATTCCGTAATCGGCGATGCCAATTGAAACTGTGCGCGGACGTTATTGATCAACCGTGGGCTGAGCACCGCCGTCTCCCCGAGTTCCTCTGAGTACGTGCGCCGGCGAAAAACGCGGTCGACAGTCGGCAAGCTATTACCGCCGACGGTGCCGTTTGGGTTTGTATCGTAAAATCCATCCAGTTCGCTGCGAAAGAAAAGATTATTGCGATCGTTGAATTGATGATCGACGCGCAACATGCCTAACCAGTCGCGATAGTGTCCAATAAATTCGCCCGGCGCTAATGGCGAAATGATGGGAGACGCGCGATTTTCCAGGCTGTATTCTCCCGAAGCGAAGAACTGCGTGTGGCCGCTGCGCCCGATGGGACCGGAGAGTGACAACGCACCTTGCAGCAGGGTGTCATTTGTGAGATCGTTGCCGCTCGCTGCATTAGTCGATGTAAAGCCCGCCAGCGCTGCTTCAGTGGCAGAAGGCCGCCCCATGCCAAGCGCTTCACCATGCCACTGATTACCGCCGCTCTTGGTGATGATGTTCACTACGCTGCCCGTGCTGCCGCCATACTCGGCTGAGAACGCGTTTGTTAATACATCCATCTCCTGCACGGCCGCTAGAGGAATGTTGGAGAAGATCGTCTGTCGTCCCCAACTGTCATTACCGGTGCTTCCGTCTACTTCGAACCAGGTTTGCCTGCGGCCTGCTCCGTTGGTCGTGAACAGATTCTCATTCATGAAGACGTCGCCTTGGTTAATGGCTGGGCGATTGGCGGCGTTCAACATGGGCAGATAGGTGATCTTGCGATCCAGCAGCGGCGTCTCTTCCATCTGTCTTGCGCTTAGGGTCGTGCCGAGTTGCGGCGCGTCTGTTCTGATCTCGCCCGCGGTTCCGGTTACATTGATTCGGGTCTGTTCCGAGCCTACAGTCAGTTGTAAGTTAATGTTCGCTGTCGCACCCCCTAACAAGCGCAAATCATCGCTCTGAGCGGTTGCAAAGCCGGACTTTGAAGCATTCACCTTATAGGTGCCGGCGATTGGTAGACCGAGAAATGAAAAATCACCAGATTGGTTGGTTTGTGTAGTACGGGTCAGTCCGCTGAGCGCGTTGGTAACAGTCACCTGCACGTTCGGCACCGCAGCCTGACTCTGATCGACTACATGGCCATTCAGAGTGGCGGTGTCGGGCGTTTGAGCAATTAACGTACATAACGGAAATAGAAGCAACAACGGGGAAAATCTGGTCATGATGAACTCATCAGGCTAGCGCTGACGCGGGTGTACTACCAGATGTCGTAGAACAGGAGTTAATGCGAGAGGACTTCGAGCAAGTGATGTACGTCGCTCAATGTGGCGAAGCGAGTTGCCGCAGCTAGTATTGTCCAAGTAGCTCCCGCCAAGCCCATCGATATCAGATACGGCGGCACATGAGCCGTCGATGTTTGGCGAAGTCCAAGAAGCCGCTCAACACGAACCGCCAGATCGGACGTGTCGTCCACTAGAGAAGTGGCGAGCATGCAATCTGAACTTCGCGTTTGGTAGCGCGCAAAGCGTACGAGCGCTCGCGCAAGCGCAATCGACCTGCGATTATTGCCAGCGGCGGCATAATCGTCCGCAGCCCATTCGATGAGCCGCTTGCAAGTTTTATCCAGTGGACCCATGAAGCTGACGAATGGAAGTGAATCCGGCACTAGCAGAAGCAATAACCGCTTGATGTTGTCGCGCGATCTTTGGTGGGCTTGCTCGTGCAGCAGGGCCACTTCCAATTCTTCTGGAGAAAGAATCCTAAGCGCGGATTCGGACAGCAGCACGCGTGGCCGTAGCAAGCCGGCCACAACGACGCGAGGAGTCTCCTCCTTAAAAATCCAGATGCCATTCGGCCCGATTTTCGATGGTTCAATAACTCCCCGCAGAATGCTTAGAAAACGGGAAGATCTCCGGATGGCTACGATTGTGCGGAAGGTCGGCCTTATCCAGATGCCAATAGCGAGGGCAGCAAAGCAGATGGCCCATGGCCCCACGCGCTCAACGCCTGTCTCGGATTCCAAGCGCAGATAACTCGGCAGCGCAACAGCAAGAGCGGCATAGATAGCAACCAGAACTGGCGCCACGCGCAGGGCAATCAGCAGCCAGGCTCCTAGAACTGGGCGTATGCGCTCCGCGCACCACAAAGCCAAGGGCATGAGGATTAAGATGGCAAGGCTAAAGAGCAAGTGCGCGAAAAAAAATGAGCTCAGGCACTGCAACAGCAACCGGACGTCATAAGATGCATTCATTCAGCTTCCCTGGATTCCAATTCGCGCCGTTTCAGCGAGATTCGCCGTTCAAGTTCATCAAGCAGCGCTTCGTCGTGTTCGCCGACCGCATCTACTAGACATGAAATAAGCAGTTCACCGGATGCCTTCGGACCGGCAAGAAACCCCGATACCCACTGGCCCGCCAGCCTCTGCTCCCATTGTGGCCGCGATAACACCGGTAGATAGAAAAAGGCTCGGTCCAGTTTTTCGCGTTGCAGCAATTCCTTCTTGAACAAACGGTCAAGCGTGGTCATTACGGTGGTGTATGCCAGAGGGCGCCGGAGATCTTGAACAACGTCGCGAACGTTGCTGCGGCCCCGTTTCCACAGGATCTCCATGACCTCCATTTCTAAAGGTCCTAGCGCAACTTGGTCGCGTGAATGACTGTGTCGTTGAAGTTTCCGAGTTAAAAAAGACATATTTTTAGTGGGCAGCATGCACTTTGGCTACGGTGTGGATGGTAGTTGAGGGCAATGCCAGCAATTCCTGGATACGCTGCCTAACGGTGGATTCTTTGGTTGAGTTTTCGTCGCCGCGTGGAGGCGTTTGATAGTGAATGTAGCCTTTGCGGTCAATCAATACAAGCTGCGGCACGACGGTGTACTCGGTAATACTAATGCCGAGAAACGAAAGAAATGAATCGCGAGGTACCCAGCCTACGGGAAAACCTACTTGAAAATTATTTGTGAATGCCGCAACCAACTGGTCGGCTTGCGCCGGTGTGCGATTATCATCTAACCCGTTAATAGCAATGTCTAATGCCTGAAATCCACGAGGTCCATACTCTTGCTGAAGAGTCGTCATCAACCGCGCCGCCGCCTGACAATGCGGACAAGTTGTCAAGATGAACTCAAGCGCAACCACCTTGCCTCGATACTGGCTCAACAACTTTTCGCCTTGGCCGGGCACCGTAAAGGCCAGTTCTGGCGCCTTTCGCAGCTGCTGTGCGCTCGCAACAAATGAGGATGCCGCGATAAGGGAAATCACGCTGAGTGACACTAGCTTTTTCACGTGTACACCTATGTTCACAGTGTAAGGGAGAGCCAGCCTCAGGCGAATGCCATGTTAGTGATAACCATCGCGCACTCGCTATGGTGCGGCGAGACCCCTGAAATTGCGAATAGGAGAGCGCTCCAAAATAACACCGGCAGGCGAAGGGCTTACTTTTTTGTAAGTTCGCGATAAACGACGTCGGTAAAGCTCGCAAACGACGGACCGCCTCCCTGAGGACGCGGTGCATCTCCCACTGCCGCTTTGATCTCCTCCAACGACTTGCCTTGATTTACCAACTCTTTGATCTGGGCTCGCTTGGCCTCGGCGTGCGCCACATAGCTTGCGACGTCGGCTTTTGTTTCTGCTGGGCCATGGCCTGGTATAAAAGTGGCCGCATCCAAGGCGGCAATGCCTTTTGCGGTTTGAATCCAGCCTTCCGACGATCCATTCTTTTCCAGATGGATTAAAGGATCAGGGCGGTTCGTGATGATGTCACCGGTGAACACAATCTTCTGCTTGGGAAGATAGACGACCAGATCCCCGCTTGTATGGGCCGGTCCCCAATGCAGCAGTTCGAAAGATATGCCGTCGATGGTCAGATGGTCGTCATTCTTA
This sequence comes from Bryobacteraceae bacterium, assembly GCA_035652115.1. Taxonomy (GTDB): domain Bacteria; phylum Acidobacteriota; class Terriglobia; order Bryobacterales; family Bryobacteraceae; genus Bog-105. Next base: position 39,683 of record DASREJ010000202.1, on the reverse strand, counting down.
GTGATCACGCGCGTCGGCAGATGATTCGCCGGCGGGGGATTCCTTGCGCCTGTGGCGATGGCTCGCTCCTGCTCCTTCTTATTGTTTTCCTGAGCAATTACCGTGACAGCGTCTGGAAATGCCGCCAGACCGTTAACGTGGTCGCCATCGCTGTGAGTCAGAATCACTGTATCGACGGGTTTGGGAGTTATTTTCGCAATGTCGTCCAACAACTCCTTTCCGGCCGCTGCTGTGATTTTGGCGTCTACTACAATCACGCCACGGTCTCCCACTATGACGCCGCTGTTGCCGCCGCCACCTTCCACCCAAGAAACGTTGCCTTCGAGCGAATGAACGGTTAAAGGCGTCTGCGCAGGATCTTGCGCTTTACACATCCCTACAAACATGCTCAGGACGAAAGTAGCTGTAACTCTTGCACCAGATGGTTTGTTCCAGATCATAGAGTTATTATTCTTCCACTCTGGATTTCACAAATGGCTGGAATGCCGGTGGATTTCTGCGTTGTCGTAGGTCGGTAGGAAAATTCGGCGCTGCCAAGAACGACATCAGTTCGGCGCGCTGCCGGGGTGTTGGGAACAGCGCCAGCGGGATTTCGTCCCAGTATTGAGCCTATGTGCGATTGCGCAGGATCGCATCTCCCGGAATGCGGTTAAGCAACTGTATCAGCTCCGACTGGCGGTGTGAGCCGGTCTTTGCGAAAACTCTCTTAAGCATGAAGCGCGCAGTTCCGGCAGTTATGCTCATCTTTTCCGCGGCCGCTGCAAGGTCCAGGCCCTCATGAAGCAAACCGGCCAAGCGACACTCGGCGGGAGTCAGGCTAAACAGAGATTGAAGAGTCGCTCCCCGAGACTGAGGCTTTGCGGCCGGATCGCCAATGAATACAAGCGCGCACGGCCGTCCCCAACCAAAGATTCCGATTGAGCGAAACGGAGTAATGATGATCGATATTGCAGCCGAATGTGTGTTGCCATGAAGCACCATCGCCGCACCATTGCCGGCGTCGTAACCGCGCCCGGTCATGATTGCCGAGCGAATCAGGCGTTCGAACTCAACGCGTTCGGCTAAAGATGCTGCCGTGAGGCGGCCGCGCTGTGAAGTAAGGTGTTGTCCTTGTTGTAGGACGGTATCGCCCTGCGCATTGGTCAGCACAATACGGCCCTCATCATCCACCGCAATTACTCCTGTATCGAGACTGTCCAAAGCGAGCCTTTCAGCTTGAAACAAACTGCGAAGCGTCCCGTTTCTGGTGTGCACTTCCAGCACGCGGCGCAGATGCGGGACCAAGTCACTCATCAGCTTCTGTTCATGTTGACGGAACGGCTTCGCCGATTGTGTCCCTGTGACATTCAGCGCCGCAACAGCAAATCCGCAGCGAAACGCGGTTATTAGCGAGTGATCCATGTCGCATTTCCGCAACCATCTCGCATATTCACTGTTGCAGTACCTGGCATCATCTAACGCGCCGACACCGGCCCACGCCCCTGTTCGTAACACAGATTCGATGACTTCAGGCGCGAGCGGATTTCGTATCCCGTAAGAGCGGGTCCACTCTCTCTTCACGTCTTCCGACATGCCCGCAGAAAATGCACATTCAGGAGTGCGATTCCCCGCGTCATGCAACGAGATAAAGGCCGTTCTGGAGTGGATTTGCTTATTCAGTTGCAGGAGGAAATCGTTCCAACGATCGGGGCATAGCAGGCCGTCATAAAGGAGTCCCACAAGGTTCGGAAACCTTTCCGAGTGCACAGCCAAATTGCCCGCCGTCTTCGCTACAGCGAATACGCATACTATCGCACAGAAATCTCTCAAATGGGAGATGCCGGCGGGTAGCGCTCCCGAGTAAATTCTCCAGTAGTCACGGTCGACTCGGTGCTTTTATCGATGGATTCCGTTGCAAGGAGAGCGAGGACCCAATGGCTATTCAATCGAGAGCCGCTCTTTCATTCGCTTTGCTGATTGCGTGCGGAGCGACAACAGGCCACCTCAAGGCTGTGCCACATTTTGAACTTTCATTCGCGCAACAGACCAATGCGGATGCCATCGACGCTCCTTGCAAGGAACTCGATCTGCTGGTGAAAGCACAGGTTGCCAACGGGCAACTTGATTCGGCCGAGGCCGCCATCAACTCCGCTCTGACCAGCGGTTCCGTTCCGGCGCAAGGCCTTTGCGCGGCTATTGGATACAACAATCTCGCGGCCATTATGCTCGATTCCGGCAGGCTGATCGAAGCCGAACGATATGCGGAACGCTCGCTCAGTGAGTTCGCGAAAACGTATCCGGCGAACAGCCTGGTCCTCTTTAGCCCCCTGCACACGCTCTGCGTCGCTCTTCTGGAGCAGCGGATGATAGGCCCCGCCCGCCAGGCGCTTCGACGAATAGAATCAATGGAGATCGTGAGGCACGAAGACCGAGCTCTAGTTAAGAATTTGGCCGCAACTCTGTTCGTTCTAGAGCAGAAAGACGGCGAAGCCGAAGCGGCCTTCCTCGACGGCCTTGCGGCAATGCAACAGGCACATCGCCTCCATAGTGCGAATGCAGCAGTGATGATGGAAGGACTGGGCAGCCTCTACACGCGGCACAGGCGCTTCGAGGAAGCCCGGCGCGAACTGGATCTCGCATCGGCGACTTTCCACGAATCCAAGGAGACTCTTCCGGTTGACTTGATCTTGCTGTTGAATTTCCAGGCGCAGCTCCATAAAGAGCTCGCGGAATGGCATGATGCCGAGAACGATCTACTTGAGGCTATGTCACTCGCCCGGGGCCAGCCACAAATGGATGCACGAACTGTCAGATCGCTCCTGGCGAACTACGCATTTGTACTTCGGCACATGCATCGAGGCAGAGAAGCCAGGCAAGTAGAAGCCAACATTGCCGCGCTAGAGCATCGACCATCGGGGGTCATCGATGTCGCTGAGCTATTGCAAACGTCGAAATTGCGGAATGGTAAATGAATTTCGACCTAATCGGGTGAGAGCAGACCCCAACCTCCGCCGCGGAGCTGACTTACGCTTTAATCATGCCGACGGAAGTTGTTTCTCCGCCCTGTGCCTTGGGCCCGAGCACGTCGCGCATCACGACAGCCAGATCTCGCAGCGCTTGTGCTCCGTTGCCGTAATAACTCGAGCCATGCATAACGGCGAGGGTCTTCGGCTCGCGCTCTGCTAAGCTTTCCAGCACGCGCCCGGTGTGATGCGTATAGGGCACGTAGTTGGCAAACGGCCCCGCTTCCGTTTCCCGCAGCGCATCTTGACACCGCTCCAGAATGTCATTCTCCGTGGCCGGTTCGCGATGGCCCCACTGATGAAACAGGTCGGAGCAGAAGAGCGTGCGTTCCTGCTCTTCGAAGAGGACGCCGGCATCCCATCCGTGCGGCACATGCGGAGTGGGCAGAAACCGAAAACGATACCGGCCAGTTGCCAAGACATCGTCTCGCGTCAAAACACGGGCCGGTCGATTCGAAAAATCATTCACGCTGACCATAGCTCCCACGAGGCCGCAAACCGGTTCCGCTGCGGGTGCGCGTTCAAGCCACTGATTTAAGGCGCCGCACTCATCGGATTCGAAGTGGCTGAATCCAATGTGCCTAAGATTCGAGAGATCGATGAGACGTGAGATCGCCTCGTGCAGGATTGGGAACATGCCGCGCAATCCCGCATGAAAAAGAAGCGGCTCGTCATCTCGGACCAGGAAATGACTGAACTCCAGATTGATCTCAGGAACGAACACCGCAAGACGGTAAATCTCAGGCGCAATTTCAGTAGTAGTGACCACGATTCTCCTTCTTCCACTACGCTGGCTCGAGTTGCGATGGCAGCCCTCGGCAGCGACAGTGACTCACCGAATGGACGATGCTTGTTTAGTATAAAAAATGCTCGAGAAACGGCCTGGAAACATTTGGAACGATCACCCGGAACCGGAATTGAGCCCCATCACCTACATATATCGACATGACGTGACCGCAACTGCTCACTAGTACAGAACAACAAAGTTCCCGTTTGGCCGGGTATAGGCGGCGATCACGCTCCACACCGGCACGCCATCCACACTGCCGGCGTCGCTAATCGGCTTGTTCTTTTCAAAAACCTGCCAGTGTAAGCTTCCACCACGTTTCCAAGTCATCCCTTCGGTCCAAGACACAAGAAGAAATCCTTCGCGGTTTAGGGCGAGAGAGGGATACTTCTGATTTGTTCCGTCGATCGATACCGCGGAGTCGGGCGCGCTGGCGTTCTTGGAATTAATCTGCCCAAAGTGAACCTGTTTGTCGGTCTCCCAAGCGGCGAACGTTCCGGCGGGTCCACTTGCGAAGGCTTCGGAACTCATCACGCAGTAACCGACTTTCCACTTTGAGATGTCAGAGCCTCTGAAGGTGTCGCCTTGGTCCATCGATTCGAGAAGGTACATGTCGCGATTGACTGTCTGTTCCGCCGAACGGAACAGAACGTAAATTCGTCCGGCCGCGTCCGCGAAGGCATTCAAGGAACAACAGCCGCAAGCACCTGTTGGTTGGTCCCAGGCGATGCGCTCCGGTTCAAAAGATTTGCCGTCATCTTCCGAGCGCGCCATCCACACACGCCGAAATTGTTCACCCTGCCGGCCAGGCATTGGTGCGTGCCAAAAAACATAGACGCGTCCTTGTTGATCGGCTGCGATTCCCCCGCCTCCATCAATGCCATAGGCAGACTGGATCAGATTTCGCTCGGGTTCAAAGGCCGTCCGCGCTGGGTCCAGTTTGCTAAAGAGCATCGGACTGCGTCCCAGAGCGGGATTGCCGAGTTTTGCAGAACCGTTCCAAACCACAAAAACGTTCCCACGTCTACCGGCCGCGATCCGCGCTCCACGGATGTTGCCAATGGCAACCGCTGTACCCGGAACGGAATTGACTCGTATGGGAGATGAAAAGGTCTCTCCGTCGTCCGATCGCGCATAGAACAGGTCGCCCTGGGCAGGATCGCCTTTGAAGTAGACGAGATGAACAACGCCGTCGGCGCCAACGGCAACTTGCGGTTGAATTCCGCTGTCCGGAACACGTTTGAGCTCTACGTTTGGTATTGAGGTAGGACGCGAAAAAGCGGCCGCCAACCCAATCAAACAAGCTGTGAGACTCAGAATACGTGTGAAGATTGTTATCTGCCTCCTTTACCAAGATACTTGGGATGGCTGAGTTGGAGGCGCTCCGGCAAATCGAACAAGGAGCAACCCTCAAAAACTTACAAAGCAAACTGCGCTGTAGTATTTCAAATGAGGCCCGTCAAACATTGACCTCACTCTTTCGAATCGCGCTTGCGAATATCCGGTTTCCGGCGACGCGTGAGGAATCGGGCGCCCTGGCCGAACAAGCCATTCGCGAAGCGGCAACCGAAGGCGCCGGGATCATCTGCTTCCCGGAGTGTTTTGTTCCTGGTTATCGAAGGATGGGGAAGCACGCGCCGCCTCCCGACGCGGAATTTCTTGAGCGCGCCTGGTCCCGCATTTCGGCGGCGGCTGCGGAAGCGAACATCGCCGTGATTCTCGGGACGGAGCGGGTGGTTGGTGATTCCGTAATTGCCACGGCGCTAGTTATCGATGGCGATGGGACAATTGCGGGTTTCCAGGATAAGGTTCAAATTGATCCATCCGAAGAGCAGACGTATTCGCCTGGCGAGGGAAGGCGCGTTTTCCAAACCGGTCCACTGAAATTTGGGATTGCGATTTGCCACGAGGGGTGGCGATATCCGGAAACCGTTCGCTGGGCGGTACGGAACGGCGCACACATCGTATTCCATCCCCACTTTCACGAAGCCGAACCGGGCAGCTATCGGCCTTCGACATTCGCCGATCCGGCAAACTCGTTCCATGAGAAGGCAGTACTCTGCCGCGCCGCGGAAAACACTTGCTGGTTCGCGACGGTCAACGTTGCCAGCGCCGGATCGCCAACCACGTCGGCGGTAGCCCGGCCCGATGGGACGCTCCTCAGCTATCAACCCTACGGTCAGGAAGGTTTGCTTATCGCGGACATCGATATCAACGCCGCTACCGGATCGTTAGCGTCCAGATGTAAGTACGCGTAGATTCGGTCACCGCGACGGTCGTGATCCAAAGTCGCGGTTCCGAAACCCATCGGCCCCTCGCTCAGGGAGCCGTGCGCCGCTAACGATTGCTATCGGGCAGTATACTCGTCACAAATCGATGCGAAACTCTGACGTCGACCGGCGATCGTTTTTGAAAACTATTTCTGCGATTAGTGCCGCGTACATGACTGGAATTTCCGGCGCAAGCGCGCAGGAAGATATTCGTGTACCGTGGTCTTCCGGCGCCGAAGCGCCACGCGTCAAAGCGCCCCCGCATGCGGCGGATTGCCATCACCACATTTATGATTCGCGATTTCCGGTGGATGCAAAGGCAAAGTTACGGCCTGGCGACGCTACGGTAGCGGACTACCGGCTGCTGCAAAAACGGATCGGCACCACGCGCAATGTAATTGTCCAGCCTTCTACGTATGGCGTGGACAATCGATGCATGATCGATGCCTTGCACCAGTTTGGCCCCCAGAACACTCGCGGAATTGCGGTGGTCAACACGGAGGTGTCAGATGCCGCGCTCAAAGAACTGCAGGCGGTGAGTGTGTGCGGCATCCGATTCAACCTGGTGCAAGCGGGCGCAACTACGATGGAAATGGTCAGGCCGTTAGCTCAGCGCATTGCCGGCTTGGGGTGGCATGTGCAGGTCAACGCAACTGCGCAGCAGATTATGGCTGTCATGCCGATCTGGCGAAGTCTTCCTGTGCCCATTGTCTTCGACCATCTCGCTCACGTTCCGACACCAGAAGACCCGGCGTTCGGCGCGATCGGCGGCCTGCTGCAAAGAGGTAAATGCTGGGTGAAGCTTTCCGGCGCTTACATCGATACAAAAGTCGGTGCGCCCACCTACGCAGATAGCGGCGCGGTCGCGAGAGCGTATGTCAAAGAAGCGCCCGAACGGCTCGTCTGGGGGACCGACTGGCCCCATCCGACTGCGAACGACAAGCCAGACGACGCGCTTCTATTCGATCTGTTGGCGCAGTGGGCGCCCGACGAAACCGTGCGTAAGCACATTCTGGTGGACAATCCTGCGAAGCTTTATGGATTTGAAGGGTGAAAACCTCGCTTCGGGACTCCTCCGGCAAAAGCAAGTTTTGAAAAACATGCGGTTTTGCATCTCGCCCTTTGAATAGGAATCCATGAATTAAGCGCCCATGAACGAGCCACTCCAAGAAAAACCCACGATCGTCGATATCGATAAAACCACTTTTAGTCCTATGGAAATTGGTGGCCAGGAAGATGCCCCACCTTCCTTGGCAACAAACCCCGCTGAAAATGCCGACGACACCATCCGCCGGTTGCTTTCAAGCTACGAGATCGGAGCTAAGCTCAGACAACTGAGGCTGAGTAAGAAAATCGCCTTGATCGATCTCGGCAAGCATACGGGACTGTCGGCGTCCATGCTTTCTCAATTGGAAAACGGCAAGTTGATCCCCACTTTGCCGACGTTGACGCGCATCGCGATGTTTTTCGAGGTCGGGCTCGAATATTTCTTTGGCGAGAAAAAAACGAAGCGGACGTTTTCCGTGGTGCGAGCGGACGAGCGGAAGTTCGCCCAACAGCCCCAGAGCCCGGTTCCTGGATACCTATTCGAAGCGCTAAACCAGGGTGGCGCAGACAAAGGCTTCGCGGCGTATTTGGCCGAGTTTACCGAGCTCGAAAGGGAGCATGCTCATGAACATACGCACGAAGGTTCTGAGTTTCTCCACGTCCTGAGCGGCGACTTGTCTCTCTTTTATCAATCGGAAGAACATGTCCTCCATGCCGGGGACAGTGTGTACTTCGACGCCTCCGAACCACATTCCTACCGCGGTCGCTCCGATATCCCCGCAAAGGCGATTCTTGTGACTACGCCTCCTCGGCGCTGAGTCCGGTATCGCAAGAGCGGCGCTAGAATGACAACCAGAATCGTTCGATTATGCTCTCTCTTCGCCGCCTGGGCGTTGTTTGCTCGTTAGGCCTAATTGGGTTCGTTTTTTCAACTGCTCCTGCGGCGCCGCGCGAAAAGTGGACCGACCTGAACATTGGACCCTTTTTTGTTGACACCGAAGGCGATACGGGTGCGGCTCGCGAAGATCTCACGCAACTTGAACAATTGAGATGGGTTTTGGGCGGGTTATTGGAGTCAAAAGATCTGCCCAGCCTTTGGCCCGTCCGGGTCATGCTGACGCAATCTGCAAAAACGAACCCAATTGGGTTTGTTTTGCAGCAGGGTCAATGGCTACTAGTCTGCCCCCCCGAATCGCCCCTCCCTATGGAACAGGCCGCGCGGATCCTGCTTGATGCCAACACACAGCGGTTGCCGCCCGAAGTGGAGTCCGGTCTTCCCAAGCTCTTCGCCACCATGCAGGCTCGCGGCAGTCATGTGACTTGGGGCGGGCCGCCGCCGCATCCCGATGTCGACTGGGCTCGGATGCAACTGTTCGCGACCAAGTTCGAATATTCGCTCAGCTTTCATATTTTCTTGACCGCTCTGAGAAGCGGAACCGATATGCGTGCGGCCGAGCGCAATGCGTTCGGCAAAGATCCGGACTCGCTGGAAAAAGAAGTTGCCGCCTATTTGGCCTCCGGCAATTGGCAATCGCAGACCATATCGGCAAGGCCGCTCGATCCAAAACGAGATTTTGGCGAGCACTCGCTGGATGACGCCTCGGCTGACGTCTATCTTGCGAACTTCCAGTTGTTAAACGACGATCCCAGCACAGCCGAAGCCGCCTACAAACAAGCCGTCGCCGCGGGTCCACCGGCGGCGGCACTGGGATATGAAGGGCTTGCGGCTCTAGCCGAGCACGATAAGGACAACCCCAAACCATTTTTTGACAGCGCAATCAAAGCAGGCAGCCGCAGCGCGCCGGTCTATGTCGGTGCGGCCGATGGTCTCGATGCAGCGCAAGCAATTCCGCTTCTGAAACGAGCAGCGATGCTGAATCCGCTGTGGGCCGAACCGATTTTTCGGCAAGCTGAGCTAACCACCGATCCTACGGAGAAACTGTCTCTGCTGAAGAAGACCACCCAACTGGACCCACGCGGCACCCAATACTGGGTTGAACTCGCCCAATTCGAAACGACTCAGGGCCAATCGACGGTGGCCCAAAGCAGTTGGGTGCGAGCGGAGGATTCCGCCGCAACTCCGGCCGAGCGCGAGCGGGTTCACCAGCTTCGAGTCGATTCCGAGCAGGAGCGTTTAGATGCCGCGGAGAAAGCAAGCCGGCGCGAGCGGGACGCAACCCGCGAGGCTGATGAACAAGCGCAGAAAGCTGAGGCTGACCGAATCCGCGCCGCCGAAGAACGGGCCAACAGCAGCAAAGGCGCTGAGCCTGAGCAAGTCGTTCCCTGGAGCGCCGTTGTGCCGCAGAAACACCTCACCGGCACACTGGTGAATGTGGAATGTCTGGGGAATAATGCCCGCCTGGAAGTGCAAGACCGGCAAGGCTCCAGCCTTCATTTATTGCTGAAGAATGTCAGCCAGTCGGGTTTGACTTGCGGACCTCAGAAACCTTCGCGGAGTGTCTCGCTTAGCTATTCGGCCCAGCCGGACGACCGTTTTCGGATCGATGGCTCGATTACCACTCTCAAAGTACAGTGAAGCTGGTTCTGCGCCCGGCAACGCCGCCCGATTTGGCTGCTTTAGTGGCAATAGAGAACGAATCTTTCGCGTCTCCGAATTGGCGAGGCCAGGAATTTTTCAAATATGAGTGTTGTGTTGCCGAATTTGACAATAAAATCACGGGCTTTTTAGTTTCCCGAGAGGTTTTTTCAGGCGATATGCAGCATAAGGCACAACGCGAGATTCTGAACGTTGCGGTTGCGTCCGCCTATCGCAGGCGCGGCATTGCTACAGCTTTGATTTCGCAGGAACTTGCACGCATGGCGGAAATTTTTCTGGAGGTCCGGGAATCGAATCTAGCCGCCCAGGAACTCTATCGTAAATTGGGCTTCGTCGAGATAGCTCGCCGCCCAAAGTACTATCAGTCACCTCCTGAAACAGCTATTGTCATGAACATGAAATGATGCTAATTATTGGATTGCGGATGGCCACTGGTGACCATTCGCGAGTGAACTACATGCACTCACACCCACCGGGCCAGATTCTTTCCCCTTATCTTCGGAACCAGACTCGGCGTGGTACTTCGATAAAGGAGATCCCTTGATGGAGAATCACACGCAAGACGATGATTTGAAAGCGCATCTGCTCGCTACAAACGACCATTTCCGAGCGCTCGCCGAGCAGCATGCGCATTTGAAGAAGCAGATTGAGGCCATCGAAGCGAGGCCGCACGTGACCTCGACCGATGAAATTGAGGAGCAGCGCCTTAAGAAGCTAAAGTTGCATGTAAAGGACCAGATGAACGAGATTAAGGCCCTATACAGGCACGCGAGCGTCGGTTAGATTTTTCCCTCGTTCTTGCCCATAGTCAGGGGCCAAGTTAAGCGGTCCCTGACAATGAGTCCTTCCTGAAAGACCTGCTATAAAGACGGCGGTTTGGTGCTCGTGGTTTGCGAGTTGGCATCACCGGAATCGCTAGAATCCGGGCGCCTCTTCAGCTTAGGACGATCTTCATCGTCACCGGTCGATTTCTTCGATGGATCGGTCTCATCCTCAATCGGCGCGTTCGAATTCGGATTGCGCCGCAGAGTAGGCTTGTTCGGATCGTCGCTGGTCTTATCCGGACGGCGTTGATTTTCGAGCATCGACAGCCGGGTCTTCACATCGTTGAATTCAGAGGTAGTGACCACATACTCCGGCTTCGGCTTCAAGGAAGCGATTTCTTTCTGCGATTTTTCAATTCGATCGTCCGTTGGGGGATGGGTCGAGAAAAGCTTCGACATGGTGCCGGGCTTCCGCTTCTCCATTGTCTGGATCTTTTCGAAGAAGTCTACAAAAGCGCCCGGGTCGTAGCCGGTTTTGTACATGTACTGCACACCGAGGTAATCGGCTTCCGATTCAAAGGCCCGCGAGAAATGCAGGAATGACATGGGGACCAAAAGCCCGGACGCCTCGTATATTCCGTACGCGGCCGCTCCGCCCATAAAGATGAGCGGCAGCGTGGCGAGCTGTGCGATATCCATGCGGGTGGCCTGCCTCGTTCCGTGGCGCGCGGCAACATGCGCAATTTCATGCGCCATTACGCCGGCCAGTTCTGCTTCGGTGTCGGCCTTGAGGATCAAACCGGTTTGGACAAAGAAGAAGCCGCCTGGCAGCGCAAAAGCGTTCACAGTTGGATCTTCGATGACTTTAATCGTGAAGGGCACCTTGGCATCCGAGTTACGCACCAGGTTCTGGCCGATCCGATTTATGTATTCCGACACAACCGGGTCGTTCACAACTTTCGACTGCCGCTCGACCTGCTGCGCCAGTTGCTTTCCGAGCGCAATCTCTTTTTCGAGCGAGTAGAAGTTGACCTTACCGGCTACGTTGCGGTCGCCGATATCATCGGGGTTCTTTTCGCTGCCCTTCGGTTTGTCGCTTTTTTTCGAATTATCTTGCGAGCTCGAATTGTCCTGAGGAAACGCCGTAAAGGGAACTGCCAGCGCAAATGCCAGGACCAAGCTTACGGGAGGCCGGAGAGAGATAAATCGCTTCACAAAAACTCCTTTACGACCAAGGACTTCGGACGCGGAGCAAGACCGCAGGCGCAAATTGGTCTGTCTCCAGTATACGGCTGTTTTGGCAAGTCAATATAGAAACTCAGGGAATCAACCACGCGGGGCTGCCGGACCTTCTTTTATCGTCCGGAAACGCCTTTGCGGCTGTTTGGCATTTGTCCGAACTGCCGCCAAGCCAAGCACCGCTCAGGCATTTACCGGGCGACCAGGAGATTCACAATGCTTAACGTATCCTCAAGAGCATGGGTTTCCAAAAAGATTCGGCGTCATTGGCCGAAGCGCCTGACACGTTATCTTCCCGGTACCGCGATGAATTTCCCGTCACACGCCAGCTAATTTACTTGAATCACGCGGCAGTCGCCCCTCTTTGCCGGCGTGCCGCTGAAGCAATGAAGGAACTGGCCGACGACGCCTGCCTATACGGCTCACTGCACTACGACCGTTGGATGGAATCATACGATGGCTTGCGCAAATCGGCAGCCCGGCTGATCAATGCATCACCGGACGAGATTGCCATTGTAAAGAACACATCAGAGGGAATCGCGTTTGTCGCGCTCGGAATCGACTGGCGTGAGGGTGACCGCGTGATTGCATTTCGCGAAGAATTTCCCGCCAATTACTATCCTTGGCTTCGCCTGGAGCAACGCGGAGTTCAAGTAACCTGGCTTTCGATTTACGACCCGTTGGACACCATAGCAGCGGCAATTCCCGGGGCGCGGCTGCTTGCGATCAGCTTTGTAAATTACTTGAGCGGATATCGCGTGGATCTGAATTCGTTGGGCAATATTTGCCGCGATAACGATTGCTTCTTTTTTGTGGATGCGATTCAGGGCCTGGGCGCTTTTCCGCTGGATGTAGAGGCAAGTCATATTGATGCGCTCGCCGCCGATGGCCACAAATGGATGCTGGGCACCGAAGGGACAGGCATCTTATATATAAGACGAAATCGACTGGACGCGATCGAGCCGGTCGAGTTCGGATGGACAAATCCGGCGCACTATGCCGACTACAGTTCCAGGGACATGACACTTCGCCCTGACGCCGGCCGCTACGAGTGCGGGACGCTGAACACAATCGGATGCTTCGGGCTTAGGGCTGCGCTCGATTTTATATTGGAGGTGGGCATAGAAAACATCTCTTTTAATGTCATGCATTTGGCCGATCAACTGGCAAGCGGCGCGCGCAGCAAGGGCTATGAACTGTTTGTGGAGCGTACAGCGCAAAACGGATCGGGTATCATTTCTATTCGTCATCCAAACGTCGACGCGCGGACCATTGTCAGCCAGTTGAAGCAGAAGCGAATTTTGGCAGCGCCGCGTCAGGGTTGGGTGAGAATGTCACCGCACTTTTATCTCAGTTCCGAAGATATCCAGCAAGTGATAGAGACGCTTCCATAGGTTTGAAGATGCAGGCTCTGTACATTACCGAACCGGGCCGGACTGCCTTGCGCGATCTGGATGAACCACGTCCTAATGCAAACGAAGTTCTGCTGAGGACGAGGCTGATCGGATTCTGCGGCACCGACCTGAGCACGTTTCGCGGCAAGAATCCGTTAGTCAGTTATCCACGCATACCTGGGCACGAGATCGCGGCTACGGTAGTGGAAACAGGTTCTAAGGTTCCGCCGAAAATTCGCGGAGGCATGGATGTCACGGTTTATCCGAACACGAGTTGCGGCACTTGCGCATCGTGTTTGCGAGGCCGAACCAACGCTTGCAAGTTTAATCAGACCTTGGGTGTGCAACGGGACGGAGCGCTGGCCGGTTATTTCACCGTGCCATGGAAAAAGCTCTATCACGCGAGCGATCTCTCACTGCGCGAATTGAGCGTGGTTGAACCGCTGGCTGTGGGATTTCATGCCACAGAGAGAGGACGTGTCGCAAGTAAAGACATTGTCGCGGTAATTGGATGCGGCATGGTGGGCCTTGGCGTAATTGCGTCGGCTGCATCGCGCGGAGCGATTGTAGTTGCGATAGATCTTGACGACAAAAAACTTGTGTTGGCGGCACGCTCGGGCGCACACCACGTTGTGAATTCCAAATCGGCGCCGGTTCACGAATCCTTAGAGAGTCTCACGAACGGTTTAGGTCCGGATGTAATTGTGGAGGCCGTGGGCGTTCCGGACACTTACCGGCTTGCTGTCGAAGAAGTCGCGCACACCGGGCGGGTTGTCTATATCGGATGGGCAAAAGAGCCCATTAGTTTCGACACCAAGCATTTTGTTCATAAGGAACTCGATATCTTGGGGTCTCGCAACTATCTCGGCGAGTTTCCTGCAGTGATCGAGTTGCTGCGCAAGAAGCAATTCCCGGTTGAAGAGACTATCTCGCGCACAGTTCCGATGTCTGAAGCGGGCGAAGCACTCAAGAATTGGTGCGACGCGCCCCAAGCATTCACAAAAATACTGGTTGACCTGGACGCCTGACGGTGCAGTACAAAGAACTCGGAAAGACCGGATTGCGGGTTTCCATCATTGGATTCGGCGCTTCTCCGTTGGGAAACGAGTTCGGGACAATAACGGCAGCAGATTGCGAACGAGCCGTACGCACGGCCATCGATGATGGAATCAACTTTTTTGATGTCTCGCCCTACTACGGCCGCACGGTGGCCGAGGCGCGTCTGGGACAGGCCCTCGCCGGACATCGAGAAAAGGTCGTGCTTTCGACCAAGTGCGGGCGCTACGACGCGTTTGATTTCTCGGCGACGCGTGTAGCCCGCAGTATTGACGAGTCGTTGACACGGCTGCGAACCGATTACGTAGACCTGCTATTGGCGCATGATATTGAGTTTGGCGGTCGGGAACAGATCATTCACGAGACACTGCCGGCGATGCGCATCCTGCAGAAGGAAGGGAAGGTCCGATCAATCGGAGTCTCGGGATTGCCCCTGAAGATGCTCGCTGACGTAGCCCAACGCGCGGATATCGATGTCGTTCTTTCTTATTGCCACTTCAATTTACTTGCGCGGGATCTGGATGAATATTTAACACCCGTTGTGCAAGCGCGCGGAATCGGGCTTATTAACGCATCTCCTCTGCACATGAGGCTGTTATCGACTTCCGGTCCTCCGCCGTGGCATCCTGCCCCCGATATCGTGAGATGGAAGGGCGCGGCGGCTGTCGCGCTAATGGAGAGATTGGGCCTGAATCCAATTGAGGTTGCGCTTCGCTTCTGCCTGAATCATCCGTATGTATCGAGCACGCTCGTGGGAATGTCGAATGCAAATGAAGTGAAGGAGAACATAAAGGCGCTCGATTTCAAATTGCCCGCGGACCTGATGGATGAGCTCGATCACGTCACCGCGCCTGTGCATTCGGTCACGTGGCCTTCCGGAAGACCCGAAAATAATGATGTATAAGATCGACTCCCATCATCATTTCTGGACGTACAATCCGGCAGAATATAGCTGGATCACCGAGAAAATGTCTGTGATTCGGCGAAATTTCGGTCCTGTCGATTTACAGCGCGAGATTGCAGCGGCAGGAGTTTCGGCTGCTATCAGCGTACAAGCGCGTCAGAGCCTGGAAGAAACGAATGCGTTGTTGCGGCTTGCAGAAAAACACCACTTTATTCGCGGCGTGGTAGGATGGGTCCCATTTATTGAAGGCGCGGTGTCAGAAGTAGTTGCGCAATACAGTTCGAACGCGAAACTCAAAGGATTGCGGCACGTGTTGCACGACGAGCCCGATCCCGACTACATATTGCGCGAAGACTTCAATCGCGGGATTTCCGCGCTAAAGCAGTTTGGACTTGTCTACGACATTCTGGTCTTTGAGCGGCACCTGCCACAAACAATTCAATTTATAGATCGGCATCCAGATCAAGTTTTTGTTGTAGATCACCTTGCCAAGCCGCGTGTCAAAGCAGGAGAGATATCGCCCTGGGCAGAGCGAATCCGAGAACTAGCGAAGCGGCCAAATGTGTATTGCAAGCTCTCGGGGCTCGTAACAGAAGCCGATTATCACAATTGGACGGAAGAACAGTTGAAGCCGTATTTCGACGTCGTGCTGGATGCGTTTACTTCCCGGCGTCTGATGTTTGGTTCGGATTGGCCCGTGTGCCTGGTTGCGATTTCCTACAAAGATTGGGTGCAGATTGTAGAGCGCTTCTGCAGCACGCTGTCGGAATCCGAGCAGGAACGGATCTGGTCTGGAACAGCGGCTGAAACATATAGCCTGTAACTGTTCGACGCACCCTTATAATAAAAGCCATTCCTATGCAATGTAATTCCCTGCTCCGGCTCCTGCCGTGTGCATTGGCCCTTACCTGGATCGCGTCGGCACAACAGCAGATGGACCCGGATTTCGCCAAGAGCGTTAAAGAGTGGACCACTCGCCCTGAGTTCATTAGCCCGCTGGTGGATCACCTGCCGAAATCGTCGACTGTGCCATCGCCAAAGGATGTGTTGGGCTACTACGTCGGGGCTCCCAAGCACCTGACGTACTACGAAGACCTGGTGAAGTATTATCGCGCGCTTGCCGAAAAATCTCCGCGCGTGAAAGTGATCGATATTGGCAAGACGGATGAAGATCGCGAATGCATCATGGTCTTTGTCGGTTCGGAAGAGAGCATCCAGAACCTGGAAACGTATCGCAAATATCTGGCGCAGCTCGCCGATCCACGCAATTTAACTGACGCGCAGGCGGAAGAAATTATTGCAAAAGCAAAGCCCATTTATACGGCGATGGGCGGTTTGCATAGTGGTGAGACAGGACCTTCGGAGATGCTAATGGAGCTGGCATACCGGCTGGCGACGGAGGATACGCCGATCATCAAAAACATCCGCGAGCATGTGATCGTGTCAATTTATCCGGCGGCAGATCCCGATGGACGTGACCGGTACACCGACTGGTATTACCGCTATAAAATCAACGAAACCAGCGAGCAGGATAATCTGGGCGGTCCTCCTTACTGGGGCAAATACATCTTCCACGACGATAATCGCGACATTAACTATTCGCAGCTACCGATGCAGAACCTGCTGCGGTGGTACCTGCAGTGGCATCCGCCGATCATGCATGAACTGCACGAATCCGAGCCGTTCATGTACACATTTAGCGGGCAAGCGCCGCAAAACCCGACTCTCGATCCAATTTTGTATGGCGAACTGCCATGGTTTTCGAATTTCGAGATGGCGCAGATGATCAAGTACGGCATGCCCGGAGTGTGGACACATGCGTTCGTTGATATGTGGTCGCCAGGTTATCTAGGATTCATGTCGTCGAATCACAACGGCATGCTTCGTATGTACGAGACGTTCGGCAATGGTGGCGCTAATACTATGCATCGCCACATCACGGGCGGATTCGGACCCGGCGGCGGTGGAGGCGGAGTTGCGCCTGGTGCAGAGCGCGGCGGCGGTCCAACGGAGCGTGAATGGTATCGGCCTGTTCCTCCTTATAAAGAGACTGACTGGTCGATGCGCAACAACACGAATTACATGGAGACCGGCGTTCTGACGGCGCTGCAGATGACCTCTGCGTTCCCGCAAGTCATTCTGGATAATTTCTATAAAAAGAGCCGCAACTCAATTGAATCGGGAAAGAAAGACGCGCCGTACGGATACGTCATTCCGAGCGACCAGCCCGACCCCACACGAATTGCATTTGTAGTCAATACGCTGCGGCTCCAAGGAATCGAAGTCGGCCGGGCAACCGGCGAGATCAAGCTGAAAGAAGGCACGTTCCCCGCTGGGTCGTTTGTGGTGAAGCGCGATCAGCCATATGGCCGGTTAGCGAAAATCCTGCTGGAGAAGCAAGTTTATCCAGATCCGAATTTGAGGACATATGACGACGCAGCCTGGACGATGGGCTTGATGACTCACACGAAAGTGGTCGAAAGCGCCGACCAGAAAGTGCTGGAGGTGCCGGTGGAGAATGTCGATCACTTCCATCCCAAGGGTACGGTGACGGGCACTTCCGCTGGCGCCGGCTATGCGGTGGTCGACAACGGCGCGGTTGAGATGATGACGCTGCGCTGGCAGTTGAAAGATGTGCCGGTGAAGATTGCAGAACAGCAATTCAAATCGGGAAATCACTCCATTCCCGCTGGTTCTTTTATTGTGCCGCCCGACGCCGGAGACAAATTGAAGACTGCAATCGAACCGTTGGGCCTGAGCGCGGTGGCGTTGAACGGTGCCCCGTCGATCCCGATGCACGATGCGAATCTGCCGCGCGTAGCCGTTTACAGCACATGGGGCAGCACGCAGGATGTCGGCTGGGTTCGCTACGCATTTGACCACTATCAGATACCTTACGATCTGATCTTCAAAGAGCGCGTGAAGCAGGGCGACTTGCGGTCGGCATACGACGTAATCGTTATTCCGAATCAAGGCCGGTCGGCAAAGCAATTGGTTTACGATATTGAGCCCAAGAAAATTCCGCTCGCTTATACGAAGACCGACAAATTCAAATACTTGGGCGACTACGGGTCATCACCTGATATCACGGGGGGGATGGGCTTGGAAGGTGCGGTCGAGTTTCAGAAGTTTGTCGATAAAGGGGGCATCCTACTTACGCTTGGCGTCGCCAGTAATTTCCCAGCGGAATTCGGGATTACTCGTCGCGTGGAAGCTGCGCGTACGTCACCGCAGTTCTATGCGCCCGGCCCGATCGTGGAGGCCGAAGTATTACACCCACAGAATCCGATTTTCTACGGCTACACGGAGAAGACGATGCCCGTCCGTTGGGCCAACGGTCCACTATTGACAGTGCCACAAACCGACCGCGGCGAGATTCTAATGCGATTCCCAGGTGGCGACCAATCCGTTCTGAGCGGCCTGATGAAGGGCGCAAACGAGATTCGCAACCGACCGGCCATCATCGACGTTCCGGTGGGAGAAGGGCGTGTAGTACTGTTTGCCACGAATCCTTGCTATCGGTGGCAGAATTTGGGCGAGTTCCGGATGCTGTTCAACGCGGTGCTGAATTTCGACGATTTGAAATCGAAAGCGTCCGAAGGCAAGCAGGCGGTAAGCAGCGAGACAAGTCAATGAAAAACGTGAGAGAGCGTGACGGCGAATTGATGCGAAGTGGATCTGTTCTGCCAACTGCTTTTTAGGAGGTCCGCCGTGATCCGTTATGCGAGCCATCAGCTATTTTCGGAAAAGCACCCGAAAGCCTTCCTGAGCGAAGTGCCTGTCATTCGTAAGAACCTCCGTCAGGCCTTCGCGGCGCATCGCCTCCATGGAAATACAATCAGTCAAACTGTAGCCCTTATCGGGCCGAGCCGCGTATAGATCGAACCCTGAAACAAAGGACTCATGGCTTTGCGCGATGATTTGCACTGCATCATCGGCAACAATTTCACGCACGGTTTGGACGGCGCGGTTTCTAAGCCAGCTATCGGCGGCAAAAAATGTCAGCAGCTCGGCCAAAACCTCCTCGGTGGTGTAAACAGTGCCTTGGCCCGAAAAGAGATGGTCAAAAGGTAACGTGTTATGGAAATACGCGTCAGCCGAATTCGTCAAAGCGATCCAATAAAATGTGTCCGCAAAAACCCGCCTCACTGTTCTCTCTTAGGAGAGCCGTAAACGTAGTGATCGTGTTGATCGGCTCCGTCGGAGGGTAGCTTAGCGCGCACTGCATCAGGTATATCGGCCCAGAGATCACGAATTCTTACGGAAAGAGGCTGTTCTCTTGTGGGCGCAAGCGCTTGCCGCAGAAGCGCTCCCGCGCATTCTTCCGCCGATACGCCTGCGGCTTCGGCTCTATCATTCAATGCGGCTATTTGCTCAGCGGGAAGATCGATGGTGAGGGTCATAAGAAGCTCCTGCTTCCCTTTCCAGGGTAAAGGACCGCATGTCTGTTGTCACCGGATGATGAAGTCGGACAGATGAATTTTTGGACGATCCGAAATGGACGCGGGGCGACAGGGCCCGTTTCTAACGGGAACAATGGAGCACCACCTCTATGTGGTGCTTCATTGCCTTACAATGGAAGTAGAGGTGAGCCGCAATTGAGGACTGAGGCGCCGAATCCAAATACGATCATCTGGTTTCAAGACCATTTCGTGCGGCTGGCGGAGGCGAACGTGAACATCTTGACCCACGGTCTGCACTATGGGACCGGTGTCTTTGAGGGCGTTCGCGGATATTATGACACGCAGCAAAAAGACCTTTTGCTTTTCCGCGTGCTTGAGCACTACCAGCGCTGGAAGCGCAACTGCGGGATTCTGCGAATCCAGGTTCCGGTGCCGCCCCATGAGCTTTGTGAGATCACGGCGGAACTTTGCCGGAGAAACAATTTTCACTCGGATATCTATGTGCGCCCGATCGCATATAAATCGTCCGCACGTATCGGGGTCGCAGCGGACGAGAATGACGCGTACGCAATTATCGCTATCCCGTTCGGCAAATACTTCGACAAACAGGCTGGATTAACGGCTGGCATTGTGGCCTGGCGGCGTCTCGACGACACGATGATTCCAGGCCGGGCGAAGATTTGCGGATCGTACGTCAATAGCGTCTTGGCCAGCGACGAAGCGCGGCGCAATGGACATGACGAAGCGATCTTCCTCAATCAGGATGGCCATGTGGCAGAAGGCGCAACGTGTAATATTTTTATGGTGCGGGACAGTAAGCTGATTACGCCGCCGGTTACTGATAACATCCTCGAGGGAATCACTCGGGCGAGTGTGATGGAATTGGCGCGTAAGGAACTTGGTCTTACAGTTGTCGAGCGATCGATTGATCGCACGGAACTCTACGTTTGTGATGAGATTTTCTTTGTTGGTACGGCGGTGGAAGTCGCGCCGATTGTTCAGGTGGATCACCGCGCAGTAGGTGCCGGAGAAATTGGCCCGATCACCGCCAAAATCAGGTCGGTCTACGCCGATACGGTTCGAGGCCGTATGCCAGCGTACCGGAATTGGTTGTGGCCGGCTTATAAGGACGCCTTAGTAGAAAAGACCGCTTAATTGTGCATGGCTTCCGCTATCTCCATAGCTGTTGAGGAACAGCGCAGAACAGCCACCGGTACTGCGGATTCTGTCGATGCCCGTTTCAACTGGCGCCGAGTAGCGAAGTTGGCGCTGGCTTCAAGAGCCTTGGATCAGCTTGAAGAAACCAAGCTGTTTCCGGAAAAGAAAATCTTGTATCAGTTTTCCGCGCGCGGCCACGAGCTGGAACAGATACTGCTTGGCACATTGTTGACCCAGCCGCATGATGCGGCAGGCGCTTATTATCGCTGCCGGCCACTCATGTTGACGCTCGGCTTAACTTTGACTGACGCATTAGCGAGCGGCATGGCCAAATCTGGCGGCGTGAGCGATGGACGCGATATCGGCGTGGTTTTCAACTTACCGCGAATCAATGGACCGACCGTTTTGCCGATGGCGGGCGGCGTCGGCACGCAATATACGACGACGGCCGGGTGGGCGCGAGCTATTCGCTATTATCGCGATACGCTGCGCGATTCCAATTATGATGGCGCAATCGCCGTCGCTTTGGGAGGCGACGGCTCCGTCGCAACAAACGGTTTTTGGTCGGCCTTAAATACAGCGACAACGGCGCGTCTTCCGATGCTGTTCTACATCGAAGACAACGGCTTCGGTATTTCGGTTCCAGGCGCGAAACAGACACCAGGCGGCGATGTCGCAGCGAATCTCGCGAGTTTTCGTGAACTGACTGTTTTATCCGGTGACGGCTGCAATCCAGTTGACGCGGCGCGCTGTGTATACGAAGCCGTAAACGCAGTGCGTGCCAATGAAGGGCCGGTGCTTCTGCGCTTTACGGTGCCGCGTTTAAGCGGCCACTCGGGACAAGATACGCAGGCGTACAAAAGCACCGAATTGTTGACGAGCGAACGGGCAAGAGATCCGCTGCCAGCGTTGAGGCGTTATCTTGTTCCGGCCGTGCTGTCCGATCACGAATGGCGAGCATTAGAAAACGAAGCGGAGCGCGACGTTCAGCGCGCCTTGGAAGAAGCAGTGGCACGCCGGGATCCAGATCCGTCTGCTGCGACGCGCTTCGTGTTTACCGACAATGAGCTTGAACAACCCTCCAGGTTCGAGCCCGAGCGTACTCGAATCAATATGCTCGAAGGCATCCGGCGGACCTTAGAGCACGAGTTGCGCGTAAATCCAAAGACACTTGTGTTCGGCGAAGATGTAGGGCCGAAGGGCGGCGTGCATGCGGCGACGCTCGATCTCCAGCGTGCTTTTGGAGAGGATCGTGTTTTCGATACCAGTTTGTCGGAAGAAGGAATTATCGGCAACGCCGTCGGTCTGGCGCTTGCAGGTTTGCGGCCTGTGGCCGAAATTCAATTCAGGAAATATGCGGAGCCCGCAACGGAGCAACTGAATGATTGCGGCACGATGCGCTGGCGGACGGCTGGAAAATTCAGCGCGCCGATTGTGGTTCGCATGCCGGGCGGATTCAGCAAATGTGGTGACCCATGGCACAGTGTTTCAAGCGAAGTGACATTCGCACATGCTCCAGGCTGGCAGGTAATTATGCCATCTAATGCCGAAGACGCGGTGGGCCTGTTGCGAACGGCATTGCGAAGTCCGAACCCCAGCATCTTTTTCGAGCATCGAGCGCTGCTTGATGCCGCGTCGGCTCGGCGGCCATACCCAGGTGACGAATTTTTGTTGCCGCTGGGGGTTGCCAACGTTGTTCGCGAAGGGGACAAGTTAACCATCATCACTTGGGGAGCGATGGTGGACCGCTGTGTAAACGCCGCGGAAAACGCGAGCGTGTCCGTCGAAGTGATCGATCTCCGAACGATCGTTCCCTGGGATCGCAGTTCAGTGGTTGCGTCGGTCAACAAGACAAAGCGCTGCCTGATTGTGCACGAAGACACGTTGAGGGCGGGATTTGGGGCGGAGATCGCAGCAGTTGTCAGCAAGGAGTGTTTCTTTAACTTGGATGCGCCCATCGAACGCTTGGCTGTGCCGGATGTTCCGCTGCCTTACAACGTTAGGCTGCTGAATACACTTTTGCCGGGCATCGACGGAATCTCGGCAAAGATCGAGGAAATGCTGGCGTTTTAATGTTGGCAGGACGGTAACGAAATGTACGCGCAGATGGTAGACACGGACGTAGAACGATTGCGCGGAGCGGCTGAGATGAGTCCCGAAGAACAGCGGTTTCAGGAGCGCGTCGACGCCGGAATCAAAATCGAGCCCAAAGATTTCATGCCGGAGGCGTACCGCAAAACGTTAATCCGGCAGATCTCTCAGCATGCGCATTCGGAGATCGTCGGACAATTGCCGGAAGGAAATTGGATCACGCGCGCGCCATCACTCAAACGCAAGGCGATACTTTTGGCAAAGGTGCAAGACGAAGCCGGTCACGGACTTTATCTGTATAGCGCGGTGGAGACGCTGGGCGTTACGCGCGAGCAAACGATTGACGACCTGCTGAGCGGTAAAGCGAAATACTCAAGCATCTTCAACTATCCGACTTTGACTTGGGCCGATATTGGCGCCATCGGTTGGCTGGTGGACGGAGCGGCGATTATCAATCAGATTCCGATCTGCCGCTGCTCGTATGGACCATATGCACGAGCGATGGTTCGAATCTGCAAAGAAGAGAGTTTTCATCAACGCCAGGGCTTTGATATTTTGCGCACGCTGTGCCGTGGAACCGAGGAACAGAAGGCCATGGCGCAGGATGCGCTGAACCGGTGGTGGTGGCCATCGTTGATGATGCATGGGCCGCCTGATGCAGATTCCAAGCACAGCGCACAATCGATGCGCTGGAAGATCAAGCTGTTTTCCAATGACGAGTTGCGGCAGAAGTTTGTCGATCAGACGGCACCGCAGGCGGACTATCTCGGATTGACGATTCCGGATCCGGATTTGAAATGGAATGCGGAGCGCGGACATTACGACTTCGGCAAAATCGATTGGGACGAGTTCTATCGAGTTATTCAAGGCAATGGTCCGTGTAATCGCGATCGCCTGCAGACACGCGTAGAAGCGCACGAACAGGGCGCCTGGGTGCGGGAAGCGGCCGCTGCTTATGCGCGAAAACAGGCCGAAAAGAAAGCCGCCGCATGAACGATTGGCCATTGTGGGAAGTTTTTATCCGCAGCCAGCATGGCTTGGCACATAAGCATGCCGGAAGCCTGCACGCGCCCGATGCCGAGATGGCCATCAAAAATGCACGCGACGTTTATACGCGCCGCAATGAAGGCGTGAGCATTTGGGTGGTGAAATCGTCTGACATTACGGCTAGCAGCCCGGGTGAGAAAGAGCCGTTATTTGAACCAGCGAACAGTAAGGTTTATAGGCATCCGACGTTTTATGACGTGCCCGAAGAAGTGAAGAACCTCTAAGAATGCCGACAATACAGTTATTTGAGTACTTGCTGCGGCTGGGCGACAATTGTCTGATTTTGAGCCAGCGATTATCGGAATGGTGTGGACACGGGCCGGTGCTCGAAGAGGATATTGCGCTCACGAACATTGCGCTTGATCTGTTAGGCCATGCACGTTTTTGGCTGTCTTACGCAGGTGAAGTAGAGGGCGCCGGGCGAGATGAAGACAAATTGGCTTTTTTGCGTGATGCCGGGCAGTTCCGCAATGTTCTACTTGTCGAACAGCCGAACGGTGACTATGCGATGACCACCGCACGGCAATTCTTCTTCGACGCTTGGCATTTGCATTTGCTGAACGCACTGGGGAGATCAAGCGATTCGCGCGTTGCCGCTATTGCCGAGAAGGCGGCGAAGGAGGTCACTTACCATCTGGAACGCAGCACCGACTGGGTGATTCGCCTGGGCGACGGCACGCCGGAAAGTCATCGAAGAATGCAAGCTGCCGTCGATGAAATGTGGATCTACACGGGCGAGTTGTTCGAGATGGACGCAGTAGACGTCGAGATGGTTCAGAGCGGGATCGGCGTTGACCTTGCAACTTTGCAATCTCGGTGGACGGAACACGTCGAAAAGACGTTTGGTGAAGCGACGCTGCAGATACCGGCAGAAAATTGGATGCAGCAAGGCGGAAAACGTGGCCTGCACGGCGAGAAGCTTGGCTATCTGCTGGCCGAAATGCAATTCCTGCAGCGGGCTTATCCAGGTGCGCAATGGTAGCCGTACAGCCAACCGTTGCGGAGATCTGGAAGTGGCTGGAAGCTATTGCGGATCCCGAGATTCCAGTTCTGTCCATTACCGATCTAGCCATCGTTCGAGACATTCAATGGAATGCCGGCGAGGACAAGCTAGTCGTTACGATCACTCCCACCTATTCAGGCTGTCCGGCAATGGACGCGATTGCGGATGAGATTAGAAGATCCATGAAAGAACATGGAATAGACCGCCTGGAGCTTGTCACAAAATTATCGCCGCCCTGGACTACCGATTGGATGAGCGATCAAGCGAAACAACGGTTGCGTGAATACGGAATCGCACCGCCGCGAGATTCGCTGGTTCAGATTGAGGAAGCTAACCCCGCGTGTCCGCAGTGCGGCTCACCCCAAACGAAGCTGATCAGCCGTTACGGTTCGACGCCGTGCAAAGCCCTCTACAAATGTTTGTCTTGCCTGGAGCCGTTTGATGCCTTCAAGCGTCATTGAAGAACCTCAGTCTGCGGCTACCTTTACTGATCATTTCTTCCCGCTAACGGTTCGAGCCATTAAGCAGGAGACAAGAGACGCTGTGACCGTAATCTTCGAAGTTCCGCCTGAACTCGAAGAACGATTTCGATACCTGCAAGGTCAGCATGTGACGCTGCGCGCGATGATCGATGGCGTAGAAGTTCGCCGGTCCTATTCGATCTGCGCAGCAGTACAGGAACGGATGTTGCGCGTCGCCGTAAAGCGAACGCCAGGCGGAGTTTTTTCGACTTGGCTGATGCAGCACGTAAAGGCCGGCGACACGTTAGAAGTCATGCCACCGGAGGGTCGCTTTCATGTGCCGCTTTCTCCAGCGCACACAAAAGAATATGCCGCTTTTGCGGCGGGAAGCGGAATCACACCGATTCTTTCGATTATTAAGACGACGTTGCTGACCGAACCACAGAGCCGGTTCACGCTTTTTTATGGCAATCGCGCATCGGGCACGATTCTTTTTCGCGAAGAACTCGCCGAGCTGAAGGATATCTACATGGATCGGTTCAGCCTGCTGCACGTAATGACTCGCGAGCATCAGGACGTCGATCTGCTGAACGGCCGCATTGACGCGGAGAAGGCTGAGCAACTGCTGAGACGATTTTGCCAAATCGACAAAATCGACGAAGTTTTTCTTTGTGGACCGCAGGAGATGGTGAATGACATCGCTGCGCGCCTGAAGACGATGGGCTTTCCTGCGACGCACATCAAGGTTGAGCTGTTCACCGTGCACGAAAATGAGCAACAGATCCGGCGTAAAGCGGCGGTGGCGGAGGAACAGGCGGAGTGCCAGGTGACGCTTGTTATTGACGGTGGAACTCAACAGTTCGCGATGCAGCGTAACGAAACCATTCTCGATGCTGCGCTCGCGCGAGGGATTGATGTGCGCCATTCCTGCAAGAGCGGTGTCTGCGCCACCTGCAGGGCAAAGTTAATTGAGGGGCAAGTGGATATGGATGCCAATTATGCGCTCGAAGATTATGAGATCGCACGCGGCTTCATTCTGAGCTGCCAGAGCTATCCCGTGACAGATCACGTGACAGTCGATTACGACCAGGATAATTAAACACGAAAATGTCTGACGATTTTTTTACTCGCCACAAGCCACTGCTCGACAAAGCAGTGGAAGCGATTCAAACGCGTGGATATTGGAGCCCGTTCTCTGAGGTACCAAGTCCGAAGGTCTACGGAGAGGCGGCAAATGACGACGGAAAGAAAGCGTTTGAGGCGCGCCTGAATACGAAATTCCCGATCGAGCAGCCTGGCACTATAGGACAAACCGGCAGCGAAAAATCACCGTTTGGGATTGAGCTCGGCATAACCTATCCAAAAGCTGATGTCGACAAATTGCTTCCGGCGGTTCAGACAGCGGCGGCGCAGTGGCGAAGCGCCGGGCCTGAGACCTGGGTAGGCGTCTCGCTCGAAATTCTTTCCCGGCTAAACAAAAAGAGTTTCGAAATAGCATACGCCGTTATGCACACATCCGGCCAAGCATTCATGATGGCCTTCCAAGCGGGCGGTCCCCATGCGCAGGATCGCGGCCTGGAGGCCGTAGCCTACGCATGGTCAGAGATGAGCCGCATTCCAAAGACTGCAACCTGGGAGAAGCCGCAAGGCAAGAATGAGCCGCTGAAGATGGAGAAGCGGTATCGCATCATTCCACGCGGGATCGGCTTGGTAATCGGTTGCTGTACATTTCCGACGTGGAACAGTTATCCGGGACTTTTTGCAAGTCTGGCAACTGGCAACGCCGTCATAGTGAAGCCGCACCCGGGCGCGATTCTGCCGCTTGCGATCACAGTTCAAGTAGCGCGCGAGGTGTTGCGCGAAGCCGGTTTCGATGCAAATGTGGTCACACTGGTCTCGCACGAAAAAGGCGATGAGGTAGCAGAGAAACTGGCACTTCGGCCGGAGATCAAGGTCATCGATTTCACCGGAAGTTCGGAGAATGGAGTCTGGCTGGAGCGCAACGCGCACCAAGCACAGGTCTTCACTGAGAAGGCCGGCGTCAACCAGATCATTGTGGACTCGACAAACGACTTCAAAGGGATGACTCGGAACATCTCGTTTTCTCTGGCTCTTTATTCAGGTCAGATGTGTACGGCACCGCAAAACATTTATGTTCCGAAAGAGGGAATCGATACCGCGGAAGGACACATTAACTTCGATCAGGTCGCGACGGGCATCGGCGAAGCGCTAAATAAGTTACTAAGCGATCCGGCGCGTGGTGTGGAAATATTGGGCGCGATCCAAAATGACAGCATCTTGCAGCGGATCGACAAGGCCCGGCAGCTTGGCGAAGTGATCGTCGATAGCAAGCCGTTGTCTCATCCGCAGTTTGCAGACGCCCGCGTTCGCACCCCTCTGCTGCTGAAAACCGACGCAAGCAATTCATCCAAGTTCATGCAGGAGTTGTTCGGGCCAATAGCGTTTGTGATTGCAACGGAGAATACGGCCCAGAGCATCGCGTTAGCGAAGCAAGGAGCGATTGAGCACGGCGCCATCACGATGTCCGTCTATTCAAGCAATGAGAAGGTATTGGACGAAGTTGCTGATGCGGCGGCAGAGGCCGGGGTTTCGCTTTCGTGCAATCTGACGGGCGGCGTTTACGTGAACCAGTCGGCAGCGTACAGCGATTTTCATGCGAGCGGCGCGAATCCCGCGGCAAATGCTTCGCTCACCGACACCGCGTTTGTCGCAAGCAGATTTCGCGTAGCTCAGAGCCGGGCACATATCTGAGCGATGGCCCAAATCTTTGACACACCTTGCGTCATGGAAGCATGAGCTACGAAACGATTCTCCTGGACATTCGTGACGCAGTCGCACGCATCACGCTCAACCGTCCCGACAAGCTCAATAGCTTCAATGTGCAGATGAACCAAGAGCTTCGCGCTGCACTGACTACGGTCGAAGAAGACGCCAGTGTTCGCGTTTTGGTGCTAACAGGTGCTGGACGAGGCTTCTGCGCCGGGCAGGATCTAAGCGACCGCGCGGTTAGCGCGGCCGAGTCAATAGATCTGGGAGCCTCAATTGAGAACTATTACGCGCCGCTTGTGCGCAAGCTAAGAAAACTGCCGATACCTGTGATTGCCGCCGTGAACGGAGTCGCGGCGGGAGCCGGGGCGAATCTGGCCTTTGCCTGCGATCTGGTGATCGCGGCGAAATCAGCAAGCTTTATCGAATCGTTCTGCAAGTTGGGTTTGATTCCCGATACTGGTGGCACTTATTTTTTGCCGCGTCTGATTGGGACGGCGCGGGCAATGGCCATGAGTCTTCTTGGCGACAAAATCCCGGCGGAACAAGCGGCGGAATGGGGCTTGATCTGGAAATGTGTGGGCGATGCTGAGTTCGCGGGGGCAGTAGACAAACTCGCAGGCCAGCTTGCCATTGCTCCTACAATGGGCTTGGCTCGCATCAAGGAAGCGATTTATTCATCAGGTCAGCGTTCGCTTGACGATCAGCTAAATTTTGAGCGCGATGCCATGCGGGAGCTAGGGCAATCTGCCGACTTCCGTGAAGGAGTCGCGGCCTTCCTTGAAAAGCGTCCACCGAAATTTACGGGTGGAAGACCGCTGAAGTCCTAGAATGAGCTCCGCCTACCCAGGCCAGGGAATCGCGACGATGTTAGAGCGCGTAAACCTGACTAGCGCGTACCCGGCGTTTCCGTTGCCGGCCGCTGGCGGCCTTGCCGCGGTTCCTGCTTGCCGGCGTCGAGGTGATTCCAATTCAAGATCGTGTTGAAACCCAGGAAATATGTTCCTTGGGTCTGCCAGCGCCAGAACGGACGCAGCGCAAACAAGACGATATGCCCTTGACCCAGGCTGACATCCAAGGCAAGCGGCTTCCCGGAAAGCGCTTGTCCGTCTGCAAGCATGCCCGAAAGAAGCATGTCATTTGGATTGGTTGGGAATTGCATCAGAATACGTGGACGCGCCTCTTCCTGAATGCCAAATGCGCGCAGTGTCTGACGCATGCTTTCGGCTTCATCGGCTTGCGAACCGCTTTGTTGCCGCTCCGGCGTCATATCGCCTTCATCGGGCTGCCAAGGAGAAATGTGAACGGGCGTGGCATTCGGCGTTACATTTTGTCCGAAGGTGAGCGAGTTGCGTCCGCCAAAGCCTCCACCGCCGCCGAAACCGCCAAATCCACCGCCGACCGCGAAAACAGGATCCTGATTGAAGTAGATAGGAAGATCCTTGCTGTCATAGCCATACAGCACCGGGCTTTTGCGATCGGCGATAACGCCGCGAAGAATCGTACCGCGCGCGGCGAGCCCTTCCGGATGATCCACGGTGACGCCGGTAGCGAGGCCGTACTCAGCCATCAGAGCTGCTGTCGAACCTTCCGTGATGAGCGTGCCGCCCTCTTCCACAAACTTCGCGAGTTCACCAAGGCCTTCTAGGCCCATGCCGCCACGGATGTCATCACTTTCATCGTTAGCGCCTAGATTCGGTGTCAATTCGCTCTTCTTATAGGGGATCGGATCTTTGCCCGTGCGAGCAATGCCGTTCACCTGCGACTGCGACGTCCCGCCCACATGCGGAAAGATGATGACATCGTACTTTTCGCGCAGATGACCATCGCGCAATTTCTGATCAGCGAAATAGGTGTACGGAACATCGTAGTAATCCAGCGCGGCGCGTACCCAGCCTTCATCCTGCGTGCGTGACCATGAATGCACATATCCAATGCGAGGGATCTGCATTTCGTGCGTTTTCACAGACGGCGCCGAATCGGCTGCCCACGCAGTCAATCCTAGATCCTTAATTTGCGGCTCCAGTTTCGCGCGATCGGAATCCGGAATAATGAAGGCCCCAGCGCGGAATTTGTGACCGTTCATCTCGAAATCGTCTTCGGCGGCAAGCATCTTCACGTCTTTGTTGCGCATGCGAAACGCCATCAGATTGTTGTCAGTGGTGTGATCGACCACAAGCACACCGCCGGTTCCCTCGATGCTGCCAGCCGGCTTAGCATCGGCTGAGAGTAGCGCCATAGGCGAATCCAGAATGGATTTGTCCCGCACAGGATGGAGCTCTACGTTGCGCATGAACTGCATGGTCCAACCTGTGTCGTCATACGCGCGCGGATTTGCCACCGGATAGTTTTGGATCGAAAAATACATATCGGCGAGTTCGCGATATGGTTGGTCCGCGCGGATGATGTAGTCGCCCGCTGCCACTTGCAGAGTTCCGGCTTTGAACGCTGAGTTGGCGGTCTGCACTTCCAAACCTTGGCGGCGCAGCGCGTTCACCATGTCGGCGGCATCTGCGCGTCGGCGCTGTGCGGCGGGGATCAGCCACGCGTATGTCGGCCCATTCTTTCCCTTATCGATGGAGCGCTTCGTCTTCAGCCAGTAGTTTTCAAGGTAGAGGTCCTTATCTGTTGCGACCTTGTTCAGCGCAATCAGCAGAGCGGATTCTTGAATATTCGTGTTGTTACGCGGACCCCAGGCGATGGAAGGCAGCGGCGGATTGGACCGATACCATTCCCTACTGGTAGCTGTGGGCGCAAGTCGAAGATTCTTGTTGATATCCGGACCGTAGCTCTGCACTTCATAGAAGCGGCCGAAAGAGTTATGCGTGATCGCGATCCAAAAAAGATAATTGGGAACCCATCCGTCATAGAAACCGTACGTAAATACGCCCGGGACGCCGCGCTTCGCCATCTCCATCAGTTCCGTTTGAGCCAGCAGCCACCACTCGTCAATCTGAATAGGATCGAGAGAATCGTTGTACGGTCCCGTGCCTGTCGACACATAAAGATACGATTGCGCCTCATGCAGGTCGTGCAGGATCGTCGGATGCCATTCGAGCAGGCTGCGAGTGATGTTCTGCGTAATCTTCAGGTATTGGCCCATGCCGTCGCGATTATTGTCGTGCTGCACATACTTGCCCCAGTACATGAGTGGCGGGCGCGGCTTGCCGGTCTTTTTGCCGTAATAGTAGGTATCAACTTCCTTTTCGCGGCCGTCCACCTCAACCACCGGCGTAATAAAGACAATCGTGTTGTCGCGAATGTTCTGCACTAGCGGCGACTCTTCTACGATGAGTCGATAGGCGAGTTCAATCAGCATCTCGGGGCCGCCTGTTTCAGGCGAGTGGATGCCGCTGGTAAGCCAATAAATAGGCTTACCGGTTTTGATGATCTGGCGTGCTCGTTCTTCAGAGGTCTTGCGCGGATCGCCTAACTCGGCAAGCATGTCCTTGTACTTGTCGAGTCCGCGAATGGTCTTTTCGTCCGAGATGGCAAGAATGACCTGGTCGCGTCCTTCTTCGGTTTGACCGATCTTCCAGAATTTGGCCCGCGGAGAAACCTTGGCAAGTTCCTCGTAATAACGGTAAATATCTTTTGCGTAGGTGAGTTCACCGGGCGTGCCAGGAATGCGCCCAAAGAACTTCAGGGGGGTCGGGACGGTGTTCGAAGCCGGAACGTGATCGACCAACTCCGTCGTGATCCTTGGGTCCTGCAGATATTGCTTGATCAGTTTGTCGTACTCTTCATCGTTTTTCTGCGTAGATTTCGGGCTAGCGTTCTGGGCCGCCAAAGGCGCGTCCATCACGAGCAAACCGACAGCGCAAGCGGCAACTGATGCAGTACGAGCGAAACGGCTGGTTTTAAACATGAGTAGAAGCTTCAGATTATAAGCGAGCTGCTTTTGAGCTAAGGCGGAAGATCTTTAACAGGGGTTACACCTGCCGCGAATTTTGTAAATTCTCAAACGCCGGGACTAAGACGGATGCGGCAGGCCCAGGACGCAGCGAACAGTGTCCCGGGCAATCAAGAGTTCTTCATCAGTATGGATGCAGTGGGCATGTAAGGTACTGGAATCGGTGCTGATCTGACGGTCCGAAGGTGCATCGGGTTCATTCTTGGCTGGATCGATTGTTAGTCCCGCGAATTCCAACCCCTTACAAATGCCGGCGCGAATGCCAGGAGCATTTTCGCCAATTCCGCCCGTAAACACAATGGCATCGGCGCCGCCCATGGCCGCCAGGTAAGCGCCAATGTACTTTCGTGCGCGGTAGCAAAACATTTCGATTGCTAAGCGCGCATGACGGTCCTCGCGCCGTTCGATCAGTTGTCGCATATCGCTGGCAATTCCCGAAACGCCGAGCAGGCCGGATTGGGTATTCAGAAGCTTCTCGACTTCTTGCGCTGAGATACGCTCTCTCTCCGCTATGAGTGTGATCAACGCAGGATCGATGTCGCCCGATCGCGTACCCATGATCAAGCCTTCCAGGGGAGTCATGCCCATGGACGTATCAATTGACTTGCCGACGCGAATCGCGGCGACGGAACAGCCATTTCCTAGGTGGAGCGAAATGATGTTGGTCTGTTCGCGTGTCAACTTGCGCAACGCGCGATAGCGATGCGCCACGTAACGGTGCGACGTTCCGTGGAAGCCGTAGCGGCGCACACGGTATTGCTCGTAGAAGCGGTATGGAACCGCGTACAGGTAGGCCGGTTCGGGGATCGTGTGGTGAAATGCCGTATCGAAGACCGCAACCTGCGGAGTGGCGTCACCAAAAAACGCACGGGCAGCGCGAATGCCCTCAACGCTCGCGGGATTGTGTAACGGCGCAAGGTCGATATTTTTTTCAATTCCGGCAAACACGTCATCGTCGATCACGACGGATTCCGAGAACCGTTCCCCGCCGTGAACCACCCGGTGGCCGATGGCGTCTATATTTTCTTTACCATTGATCGCCGGCACGCCTGAATCCGCAGACGAAATCCATTTGAGAATTCGATCAAGGGCAGCATGCATGTCGGGCAGATTTTCAGTCCATTGTCGTTTCTCATCGCTGCCCGCTTGTACCTCGAAAGTAGCGCGACTGCCGAATCCTTCCACCGTTCCTCTGCACAGGCGCTCATCGCGGTCCTGCGTGATTTGTTCAGGGCCGGTGGCGATGATCTGGAACTTGAGGCTAGAACTTCCCGCGTTCAGGACGAGTATGTTCACAGCACATTTAGAATGGCCATTTCCAATTCACGATTTCCGGTTTATCCGTGCCGTTCTTATAGGCGAATTCGCGGCATTGGATCTGCTGATCCTTAAAGTGTTCCTTTGCATGCGCGCCAGTGCTCTGAAGCCGTGGCACACGATCAATCACGTCAATGGCAATACTGAACCTGTCTACCTGGTTTTGAATCGCGAGTTCCAGCGGCGTGTTGATATTTCCTTTTTCCTTGTAGCCGCGAACGTGAAGGTTCGGGTGGTTCTTACGGCGATAGGCAAGGCGATGAATTAACCAGGGATACGCATGAAAGTTAAAGATGATGGGTTTGTTTGTAGTGAATAACGAATCGAAATCGCGGTCCGAAAGTCCATGCGGATGTTCGGTGTTCGGAACCAGGCGGAACAAATCAACTACGTTGATGAACCGCAATTTGATATCAGGAAAAGTTTCGCGAAGCATGGCAACGGCGGCAAGCGCCTCCTGCGTGGGAACATCGCCGCAACCGACAACCACTGCGTCGGGATCTTCGCCTTTATCGGTGCTCGCCCACTCCCAAATGCCAAGCCCTTTTGTACAGTGGGTTATCGCAGATTCCATATCCAAATACTGAAGATGCAACTGCTTGTCGATGACGATTACGTTCACATAATCGAGAGATCGCAGACAGTGGTCTGCTACGGAGAGCAGACAATTCACGTCCGGCGGTAGATAGATACGCGTGATTTCCGGACTTTTGTTCGCTACAACATCAAGAAAGCCCGGGTCCTGATGAGTGAAACCGTTGTGATCTTGCCGCCACACGGTCGAGGTGATGAGAAGATTCAACGAAGACACCGGCGCGCGCCATGCCAGGCGTTTACTGATCTCCAACCACTTTGCGTGCTGATTGAACATGGAATCAATCACGTGAACAAACGCTTCGTAGGTGGATAGCAGGCCGTGGCGGCCCGTTAAGAGATAACCTTCGAGCCAACCTTCCAGTGTGTGCTCACTGAGCATCTCCATAACGCGGCCGTTGACCGCAATCTCGGCGCCGTCGGCATCCTCGGGCAAATAATCAGCCATCCAGATTTTTTTGCTTGCCTCATAAACCGCGCTGAGCTTGTTCGAAGCCGTTTCGTCCGGCCCGAAGACGCGAAAATTGCTTGGATTGTCGCGAAGGATATCGCGCAATAAACAACCCAGTGGAGCGGTATTTCCGTGCTCAGTCGTCGCGGGTTTTTCGACTTTCACGCCATACTGGCGGAAGTCAGGCATGAGAAGCCCACGGCGAATCACGCCCCCGTTCGCAACGGGGTTCGCACTCATGCGGCGCGTACCTGTCGGCGGTAGAGCTTTCAGTTCCGCTATCAAGCGGCCTTTTTGATCGAACAACTCTTCCGGCTTATAGCTGCGCAGCCATTTATCCAGGATTTGAAGATGTCCCGGGTTCTGCGCGACATCCGTCATGGGCACCTGGTGTGCCCGCCAGGAACCTTCCACTTTGTGATGATCGATCTCGGCGGGAGCAGTCCAGCCCTTCGGCGTGCGGAGAATGATCACCGGCCAACGCGGACGTTTAGGCTTGTCTGTTCGGCGCGCTTCGCTCTGAATGTTCTGGATTTGCTTGATGCAATGCTCCAGCGTCGCCGCGACTGCCTGATGCATACTCTCGGGTTCGGAACCTTCGACGAAGTAAGGCTCGTAACCGTATCCGCGAAACAATTGTTCTAATTCCTCACAGCTGATGCGAGCCAGAATGGTCGGGTTGTTGATCTTGTATCCGTTCAGATGGAGAATCGGCAACACCGCTCCATCGCGTGCCGGATTGATGAATTTATTCGAGTGCCACGAAGTCGCAAGTGGACCCGTCTCTGCCTCCCCATCGCCCACCATCACAACGCTAATCAGGTCCGGATGATCTAAAACGCTGCCATACCCGTGAGAAAGGCTGTACCCTAACTCGCCGCCTTCATGTATTGATCCGGGTGTCTCAGGAGTGCAGTGGCTGCCAATGCCTCCGGGAAACGAAAACTGGCGGAAGAAGTGACATAACCCAGCTTCGTCTTCACTGCTCTCGCCATAGATTTCCGAATACGTCCCCTCAAGATATGCATTTGACAGGATTGCGGGAGCTCCATGACCTGGCCCTGCAAGGAAGATCATGTTTAGGTCCAGCAGCCCGATCAAGCGATTCAAGTGGATATATATGAAACTCATGCCCGGATCCGAACCCCAATGTCCCAGCAAGCGAATTTTGATGTCGTCCGGCGTTAACGGACGGCGCAGTAGTGGATTGTTCCTCAGATAGATCATGCCCAGACACATGTAGAGGCTGGCGCGCCAGTAAGCGTCCATCTTGCGCAGTTCGTCAGGCCCGAGAGGTTTGCCTTGTATGGTGGAACGCGCCGGACCAAACGCGCTGATCGTATCTTGGGCTGAGGTCATAAGTCGGTAACTCTCCGAATCGGCGCCATTCAAAAAGGAATGGTCTGGACTACGATGGTATCGGCCTTTTTCAAGTTCAGACGCCGCTGATGGAGAGAATGATCGAAAATAGTTCACAGCCCTTCCTGGTAATCGGCACCCCTTGTTACGGCAGACAGGTGACTGATCTGTACGCCGCTTCGTTACTGAAATTGCAGCTAGCCTGCCACCACCGCAACGTTCGCCTGATGGTCCATATGCTTGGCAGTGAGGCATTGATTACGCGTGCACGCCAAAACGTTGTAGCCCATTTTTTGGCAAATGAGGCGGCTACACATCTGCTGTTCATAGATGCCGATATTGGTTTCGAGCCAGACCAGGTTTTCCGGCTGATGGATTTTGACGCCGACGTGACGGCGGCAATTTATCCGATAAAACGGATTGATTGGGCCAAAGTTGCGGCCGTTACGAAAGCGAACCTAGACAATCCTCAGTCCAGCTCGTTGTCTTATTTGTTGCAATTTGAAGACCCAGCGCGAATAGAAACTCGCAACAATTTCGCCAAAGTGCAGTACGCGGGCACCGGATTTTTGATGCTCCGGCGGCACGTGCTACTCGCGATGATTCAGCGTTACCCCGATCTACGATACGCGCACGAACACAGACCGAATGATCCCCTCGACGGCAGCCCTTGGCGTTATGCGCTATTCAATTGCTTTGTCGATGAAACGGGAACCTATCTAAGCGAAGACTTCAGCTTTTGCCGCAGATGGACCGACATGGGCGGCGAGATTTGGATCGATCTCCAAAGCCGGTTAACCCATATCGGTACCGTTAACTTCGAAGGAGATCTTTCAACCCAGTTCGCCGCCGTGCCGGCCCCGGGGTAAGTTGCGTACAAGTAGGCTTACGCGCGCCTTACATGTTGTAGAAAAACTGTTCGTAAATTATCTTGCCGTCCTGAACTTTATAGACTGCAATTTCTTCCATGGTGAAGCGCTTCTTTTCGGGTTTGAAGGTAACGTCGAGCTTGAACGTTACAGCAAAGTGTGAAGCCGCGACAAGTGGCCCTTCGACAATTGACGAGTGAACTTCGTGGTTGGTCACCCACCATTCACCTTTCGCCTTGACGGCATCGATTCCTTTGGATTCGCGCGATTGTCCCGGAGGCGCGCCTGCTTCCACGCTGACGATGTCGTTTGAATAGAGCGTTCGCGTGGCTTCTTCGAACTTGCCTTGGGAGCAAAGTTTCACGAGTGTATCGGCAACTTCTTGAGTGGTCATAAAACTCAATCTACTAAAACCTTGCGCGTTTTCGGCCTCTTAGTTCAAAAATTTAGAAAAAAATTACTTGAATGAAATCAACTATGTAAGCCACAAGTTTTTCGTTTGTAACACGGCGGGGGTTCATGCTGAGGGCGCAAGAAGAACCCCTATGAGCATAGTTCTCGCTTATAAAAATTTCGCCGCGCGGCGGAATATCAGTCACATCGGCTTGGGTGTCGCCGCCCTCAACACGGCCAAAGTACTCCAGCGTGAAGGCATGCCGGCGGATGTCTGGCCGATCATTAGTGCGGACGACCTACGCCAGCGTCTGGAAAGGGTTCCCAGCAAACAGGTGATTATTTCAGCGCCATGGATTCCGACATTGGACATGCAGGCGCTATCGAACGATTTTCCACAAACGCAGTTCGCGGTTGTTTGCCATTCGAACGTCGGATTTCTACAAGCAGACCGCAACGGTGTGAAGCTGGTTCGGGAGTTGATGGATTTAGAGATGGCGACATCGAACGTCCATCTCGGTGGAAACAGCAGGCGGTTTTGCCAGTGGGTAAATCAAGCTTTCGGCGCGTCCTGCACGTATTTGCCGAATCTGTATTACTTGAACAATTCGCCATCCTGCGCGCGCCCTCCGTTTCGTTGCGGAACATTACGAATCGGGGCATTCGGCGCGACACGGCCGTTGAAAAACCTGATGAGTGCCGCCGGGGCGGCGCTTGAGATTGCGCGAACGTTGCGGGTTCCCTTGGAGTTTTGGATTTCCGCGGGGCGCACCGAAGGCGGCGGAGATGGCGTACTTGCCTCGGTCAACGAAATGCTGAATGGACTACCCCACGTAACCTTGAAATTGAACGGTTGGCAGTCGTGGCCGGAATTTCGCAAGACCGTAGCCAACATGCACTTACTTCTGCAACCCAGCTACACGGAATCGTTCAACATGGTTACGGCCGACGGGGTAGCCGAGGGCGTCGCATCCGTAGTTTCGAGCGCCATCGATTGGGCGCCTGCGGACTGGCGCGCCGATGTCGACGATGTTCCGCAAATTGCGCGTGTGGGAAGAAAGCTCTTGTTCGACGCACACTCTGCGCACGAAGGGCGCCGCGCTCTGCAGTCCTACATTACCGACGGCCTGCGAGCCTACCGGCAATACTTCGCTATTCAATAAGCATGCAATCGCCGTACGAGAAAAAGCGATATCGTTCGGCGACAGTATGGCGATATACGTTTAACACCAGTTCACAATCCACAAAGGCGCTTACGAGCATCAATAAGCTCGATTGCGGCAGATGAAAATTAGTCAGCATTGCGCCTAATGAAAGTTCCGCTGTCTGACGCTCGATTCTTACTCTACCGCCTACCCCGTTTTCGTGAGCTTAGAGAATTCCGGAGTGGGTTTCGCTAATATCACTTTTCCATCAGTGAAGGTGAGGAGTTTGCCCGAAGAAAATCTACCGCCGTATGGATTGCCCGCGATAACTCTTCGGTGCTTCTCACACCGTCGAGTATGCGGCCTCCGTCACCGTACGATTCGCATTTACGAATTCAACATGGACAGATCCGGCGACAAGATCTGAAAAAGCAGGGAGTTCGTAGTTTGTGGAAATCGCACTGGCCGCCGATTTCGCTGGGGGTACTGACTGTTGGATCCAGTGATCGCCCGCGTCGGTTGTCTTGAACAGCTTCGTTTGAGCCGCTCCGCCGGACAGCCAACCGATTTCTTGTGAAAAGAATTCGATACGGCCGGCTACGGGAGGCGCCGAGATTTCGATCCACGTGCTACCGCCATCATTAGTTCGAAATAATTTGCCCGCGCTTAGTGCGGAGCTGCCTGTTTGTTTGAGGAGCGCCCAACCATGTTGCGAATCAGAAAACGATATGCTTGCGCCCCCCGTAAAGCTGCGTCGAAATACGGCGTCAGCGGGGATGACGATTGAGTCCCACGTTTGTCCAGCGTTTGTAGTTTTAGCGACTCGAATACCGCCGGAGTCAGAATGCTGGATCACCCATCCCTGTGAGTCATCCAAGAAGAACGCACTGTCCGCGTGGTAAGCTGTGGCCGGAACATTCGAATCTGACCAATTCTGCCCACCGCTGGCGGTGAGAAGCACGTGGTCGCCGGAAATCAGCCAACCGTGTCCGGAAGAGGTAAAGTGAAAGTCTCTGATGCCGGCCATTTGGGCGGACATTTTGGAAGTGAGTAAACCGGCCGTGAACGCCGCGACCAGACCTACGTTCTTGATCAGAACCGACATATAGTCCTCCGCGAGGTTCAATGCTAAATCGCTTCTACACACGTTTCAAGTACCGCAGTACGCGAGAAGTACTACTCCCTTGGGGATATGTTGGCACGCTGTTGGTTGTGTCGGTAGCTCATGCACAGAGTTCCGTGCCGCCTAGTTGTCAGCCCCGTCAGATAATGACGAAGTCCTTGGTGGCAGCCGCGGCGGGCAGTGACTACTTTGTGATTAGTTTTCAGAACGTAAGCGACAGAGCGTGCCAACTGAGCGGTACCCCAAAGGTGGAACGCATTGATGACGACGGCAAGGTTTTAAAATCCTCCCTCGAATGGCCGGTGAATGTCAATACAGCGGGCGCGGGCAGGGCGAGCATTTCACTGTCGCCTGATGCAACAGCGAAGTTCGTCATTGACACAGCGAATCGTGGCGGGTATCCTCACGGTTATCACTGCGCATCTAAGTTACGCATTACTTTTCGGAACAGCACCGCACTGAGGAAACCGTTGGTTATAAACGGTGACTCCTGCTCGCCTAAACTATCTGCATCAGGGTTCGTTCCTGCTGGGCAGGATTGAAAGGTCC
>DASREJ010000201.1:0-4262 GCA_035652115.1 Bryobacteraceae bacterium | reverse complement strand
CTGATTAGACGGAGCGATGTCGTGCAGCGATACGACCACAAAATCGCGTGTCGCAGCGCCCGTTGCGACGAGAGGAAGAAACTCCGTTGCCGCAATGCTACTCATTCAGGAATTTTCCACCCCGACCAACTTCTGAACAAGATAAAAAAGGCAAATCCGATATCGCCCGACCACGTAACAATCGACTACATCGCGCCATCTTACCCGACTCTTTTGAACGGGACGCATATTTTTAATCCGCTCACGCGTGCCATCGCCGCGTGGGCGGGCACGTAATCAGAATATTTAAATTCGAAAATAATATTGACGCGCAGAACGCGAACGCTCTAAAAGCGACTCTGCATTTCCTCCTCGGCCGTGGCCTGGGAGCGGGGGGACGCCCGCTGTCCGGACTGACAGACCACTCACACTGACAACGTTGATTAAAGGCCCATGAATTATCAAAAAGTTACCTACAGAGGAGAGAACCCTCCTTCTAACTTGGAAGTGCTAAAACTCATCAACCCGCTTACCACTTTTTGGTCACTGGTCAGTGCTTTTGCTATTATTACTAGCGGGCAAACCGTCGAGGCTGGGAGTGCGACATGGAATCTCAATCCTGCGAGCAACGATTGGAACACGGCCGTTAACTGGACACCAGAGACGGTGCCGGACGAATTTGCAGATGTCGCGACCTTCGATGTTTCCAACATCACTAACATTTCCGTCGCCAGCGAGTTCGCACTCGACAGCATAGTGTTTAACCCAGGTGCGACTGCGTATAGGTTTGCCATAAGCGAACCTTTCATTGGTAGTATTGACTTCGCCGGTGCGGGTGTAATCAATAATTCGGGGGTGACCCAGAACTTTGACTGCGTTGGCAATGTGGGATTCGCCAACGGCTCGACGGCTGGAAATGACGTCGTCTACACCAATAAAGACTTACTAAACGGGGGACACTGGATCAACTTTCAAGGCAACAGCAATGCCGGCAGTGCTACATTTGTTAACGAGGGCGATAGCTCTGACTTTGACAACGGAACGATCTTTTTCTTTAGTTCCTCGAGCGCCGGGAATAGTTCGATCATCAACGAAGAAGGCGATTCTATAGGCGGTATTACTGGATTCTTCGATTCGTCTACTGCCGCCAATAGCACGATCACAACTCAGCTTACCGCGCGTCTGCTATTTGAGGACGACGCAACCAGCGGCTCTGCCACACTGGTGACCGATGGCGGTACCATTTATTACAAAAACAGGGCAACTGGCCAGCTGGCACGGGTAGAATTGATCAATGGCGGAGTGGTTAGTCTCGGTGGAAGTGATAACGCGGTGCCCATGACGATTGGTTCTCTGGAGGGCGACAACACTGGAAAAGTACACTTGGGCAACAGGCATCTCACGGTTGGTGGGAATGGATTGAGCACCACGTTCAACGGAGTGCTTAGCGGTAGTGGCGGTTTGGTCAAAAGTGGGAATGAGAAGCTTACCTTAACTGGAGCCAACACCTACACGGGCGGCACCACGATCGAGGGAGGCACTTTACTCGCTCAAGCGGCCACTGGCTCGGCCACGGGCGCGTTTATAGTGCAGGTGAACGCCGGCACATTGGGTGGCACAGGCAGCGTGACCGGGCCAGTTACAGTTGGCACAGGGATTGGGCCACGCGCATTTCTTGCCCCGGGAGTCAATGGCCCGGGCACTCTTTCGATCGTTACCACGCTGACCTTCAAAGGCAACGGCAGCTACAAGTACGAGCTAGGTCTTACTCCTCGTCCCAAAGCCGACCAGGTAAGCGCCAACGGAGTCAGCATCGAAAACGGAGCAAGGTTCATGTTGCGCACCAAGGGCAACCAAACTCTTCCGCTCGGCACGGCGTTTATCGTTATCAGCAACACCGCCGCAACCCCAATCAGTGGCACTTTCGTCAACCTTGCTGACGGTTCAACCATAATGGCAGGACCGAATAATTTACAGGTGAGCTACCAGGGCGGCGACGGCAACGATCTGACCTTAACCGTCGTGCCGTAACATCCAGTCTGGTTCCGACCTCGGCTTCCACGCAGCATCTGCGGTTGTTATTGGGGCTCCAGATATTATTGACTCGACGTGCCGCCCGTTTGACAAGACAAAGGTGGAACGCGTTGTCCTCAATGCGTTGCCTAAGCGAATGTGGCTTCCGTGGATATTTGCGCGTGGACGATTTATCTTCGTCACGGGCTTCGCAGAAAGCGATCAGCTAGGCGCCCATCTTCACAATTTCGCGAAATTCCGATTCGGCCAGCGGCATAACGGATAAGCGCGACTGGCGCACCAGCGCCATTCCTTTTAACGGAGAATGGTTTTTGATCTCGCGAAGTGTCACCGGCCGGCGCAGCGGCTTGACCGGTGCTAAATCCACAGCGGACCAGTCACCTTCTTTTGCAGTTGAATCGGGATAGGCGGTTCGAATTACTTTTGCGATTCCCACGACAGCTTTGTCGTCGCCGCTGTGATAGAAAAGGACTTCGTCGCCCTTCTCCATTCTGCGCAGATTGTTACGCGCTGCGAAGTTGCGTACACCAGTCCAGCTGGTTCGTCCGTCAGCCACAAAATCCGACCACGAGTACGACGATGGTTCCTGTTTAACGAGCCAAAGATTCTTCATGCGATAAAAACATAGCACAGCCAGCACAATGCCGAGCCTGTCAGAACTGCCAGACACGTTACGCATTCGACAATCAAAGGTGCTTGTTTCAAAATCGATGTCATGCGTCAGCTGCCATTCATCACGTTTGAGGGATCGGAGGGCAGCGGGAAATCGACGCAAGTGCAGAGATTGGCCGGCCGGCTTGAACGTTTAAACCGCCCGGTTCTCGTCACTCGCGAGCCGGGTGGGACACCGATTGGGGAAACTATCCGGGACCTTTTGCAATTCGCTTCGCACAATTCCGCCATGACCCCGGAAACGGAGCTGCTTCTGTTCGAAGCGAGCCGAAGCCAGCTTGTGCGCGAGATCATCAAGCCGGCGCTTGAACGCGGCGTGTGCGTGATAGCGGACCGCTTCTTTGATTCCACGACTGCTTATCAGGGCGCCGCCCGGGAATTGAATCCCAATATGGTCGAGCGATTGAATGCATTCGCGGCCGGTGATTGCATTCCGGACATTACCTTTGTTCTCGATGTGGATGCGTCTGTCGCCAGATCCCGAATGCAGGCACCGCGCCGGCAGGATCGAATGGAGCAGCAATCCGAGGGATTTTACGAGCGCGTTCGGGAGGCGTATCGCGAGCTGGCCAGGCGCGAATCACATCGGGTCCTCTTGCTGGATGGCGCGCGTGACGTGAATGAGATTGAAAACGAGATATGGAGAGTGCTTTCCTCGCGCTTTGAAGCGCTGGCTGCCAACCCGTCTTCCTGAACATGTCCTTGTCCCACGAAACGGCGCTTGCTTACTTACGCCGCGCGCACGAACAAAACCGACTGGCCCATGCCTATTTGATTACAGGACCGTCCGGGAGTGGGAAGCACAAGCTGGCCGGCGACGTGGCCAGCCTTGTAAATGAGACAGCTTCCGGAGATGTTTTTTCAGAAAGGAGCCCCGGCGTTTTCGTTGCCCGGCCCGAATCAAAATCGCGGCGTATCGTGATCGAGCAGATTCGCAACCTGGAGCACGCGCTTCAAATGCGCGCGACCAATGGGCGACGCAAAGTGGCAATCGTTTCCGACGCTGATCGGCTGCAACCGCAGGCTGCGAACGCGTTTCTCAAGACGTTGGAAGAACCTCCCAAAGACTCTTTATTACTGTTGCTAACGGCGTTGCCGGAGGCGCTACCGGACACAATTGTTTCGCGCTGCATCGCAATTCACCTTGCGGGAGAAAAAGGTGAGGGACAGACGAGCCGGGAAGAGCAAAGCCTGGTACAGTTGCTGCGAGAAACATCTCGCGAAAAAAGTTGGACGGTTCGCTCCGCTTATAGGTTGGCTCAGGAATTTCAACATTTACTGCGATCGATTCGCGAAGAAGTCAGGCGCGAAACAGACGATGCATTAGGGGAAGAGCAGAGACGCTATAAAGATGCGACCGATGGAACCTGGCTGGAAGAGCGCGAACAGTACTACAAAGCTCGCGCGGAAAGTCGTTATCTCCAACGCCGTGCCGCTTTGATTGAGATCTTGTTAATCTGGTGGTCCGACGTTCTGCGATCGCGCAATCAAGTGACGCA
Organism: Bryobacteraceae bacterium; assembly: GCA_035652115.1. Classification (GTDB taxonomy): domain Bacteria; phylum Acidobacteriota; class Terriglobia; order Bryobacterales; family Bryobacteraceae; genus Bog-105. Next base: position 78 of record DASREJ010000201.1, on the reverse strand, counting down.
ACAGAGTCTGCCCCGGGCCGCGGCAGAAACAGCCGCACTGGCCGGTCGGTTTACCAGTGTCGAAATTCTGCGACGCAT
>DASREJ010000200.1:0-17314 GCA_035652115.1 Bryobacteraceae bacterium | reverse complement strand
CTAACGGGCGGCCCCACGAAACAGGATCTTATCTTTACAGGCAACCTTCTGATCATGGAGGCATACTCCAACCATCTCGACAATCAGATTACGTTCACGGTGCCACAAGATGCCGTTATGCATCGTCTCTACGGGCCGTTTTACCTTCACTTTAATGCGTTTGGCGGCTGGCATCCTACAACTGCTTCACTTTACTGGGATGCGCTGCTATCGGCTGAACTGTTGCAGCACGCGTATGACGGTGAAACGGTGCTATTAAACAACGGCTATGTGCCATCCGTCGCTCGCGGCGAAGTTCACGTCAAAGTCGAAGGCGCCAAAGGGCTCGACCTGAATCAAGGATGGGCTGTGCTAAGCGATGCGAACACCAATTTTCAATACAGCCACGCGGGAAATGAATATTGGGAGAATATAAACCCCGGTCGTATTGCTAATTTCTATGGAGTAGCTCCCGGCACGTATCGCCTGTCCGTATACGTGCTCGGCCAGTGGGGCGAACTGCGCCAAGATGGCGTGACCGTCAACGCCAATCGCACTACCGACATCGATCTGAATCTTGTGCCCGAAAACTTCGGCACTTTGCCGCCTATTTGGACCATTGGTACTGCGGATCGCTCATCCCACGAATTTCTGCACGGCCAGATCAAAAATCCGATAGACCTCGATCCTAACTACATCGACGAGTACACAATTCGCTTACGTAACTCAATTCAAGATGATCGCGAGTACTGGGGCAACTGGAATTATTGGGCAGATTTTGCCAACACAAATGGAGCCGTTGTGTATTATGCGACACCCGTCGGCTCAACTCCCGCCACGAACGATCTCATGACATGGAATTACAACCAATGGCACATTTTCGATCCCGGCCTCTATGCTGGCATCTATAACCCGGCTGATATGTCAACCGACGGTTACAACTATATTTGTCCATCCTATGTCGGACCTTTTGGTGCCTGCGCGACGGCAATTGTGCCTGATTGGCAAGTGCACTTCACCACAACTGCAGGTCAGCAAGCCCAGGGCCAGTATGTCGCCCTTTCGGTTGGTTTAGCTGCGACGGAAGCCAGTTTGACAGTGTCACTAAACGGTCATCCGCTCGTTTGGCATGGCTTTAACGTCAAGAATGCAGATGCCGGGGTGCGCAGCGGATTCTCCGGCACGTATCAATGGGTGATCTTTGAATGGAACTCCAGCCAGCTCAACCCTCCGGGCGCGGACAATGTCCTAACTTTTAATGTCAATCGCACGCAGGGTGTGATGTACGATGCGCTGCGGATGGAGATAACGAACAAATCAGCGGCGCACGAGGTGACCGGCTGGAACGATTATGAATATCTGAACACCGCTATGTATGAACCCGCAAACGACGCTGTGGCGAACAACGGAAAGTGATTCGGCGTTCTTAGTGGCGGCCCAATAATCCCCTAACGTGCGCTTCGGATGCCTTGGCGAGGCCTTCCAGGTTATAGCCTCCTTCGAGCACGGACACCAATCTTCCGTCGCAATACTGATCTGCTGCATCCATCATCATCGAGGTAAGGTCGAGGAAATCTTGATCTGCTAGGCGAAATTGGCCCAGCGGATCATTGATACGCGAATCGAAGCCTGCGGACAAAAGAATTAAATCCGGCTGAAAGTTCTTCGCAGCGGGCAGCAGCATCTCGCCCAATGCGCCGAAGATTTCATCGTGACCGGCTCCCGCGGGAAACGGACAGTTGATGGTCGTTCCCGCGCCGGCGCCTTCGCCTCGTTCTGAGGACGATCCAGTGCCCGGATACCACGGCGACTGGTGCGTGCTGAAGAACAGCACCGAGCCGTCCTCATAAAAGACATCTTGCGTTCCATTGCCGTGATGAACATCCCAATCGGCGATCAACACGCGCTCCGCTCCGTACCGCGTTTGCGCGTACCGCGCGGCAATTGCGACAGTATTGAACAAGCAGAAGCCCATGCCAACCGCGCTGCTTGCATGATGTCCCGGCGGCCGCGTGATGCAAAACGCATTTAGAACGTCGCCTCCGAAAACCGCATCCACCGCGGAGAGTGCAAGCCCTGCAGCCAATCTCGCGGTTTTGGCCGAATCCTTCGTGATGTCTGTATCTCCCGTGCTAAGCTGCCGTCGCCCTTCGGCTACCTGGCGCTCTACAAGCGCAATGTAATCGCGCGTATGCACCAAAGCCAGCTCATCATCGGTTGCGCTTCGCGATTCCAGCCGACGTAGGTCGCTGAGCAGCCCTGACGATTCGAGCTGATGAATGATCGATGAGTAACGCGCGGGCTGCTCGGGATGACCCGGCCCGGGGTCGTGTTTTGTAACTTGCGAATCGGCGGCAATGCCGGTACGATGCATCAGTCTAAGAAGGCGCTAGCGGCCGGCAACCTCGATCGAAACTAGTTGTTCGTGCGGAGTAGGTTCCACCATCAGTGTCTGTTCACCACGAAAGAAATCGAAATAAGAAATTTGGTGCACGCAAGAGATCGTGCAGAACGGCGCGCAGGATTTTTGGGTCACATACTCGCGGCGTATGTCAGCCACTGTGTAATCGACCAACGGCTTGGCGGGAAAGCCGCGTTGTTGGGAGCAGTAATGCACCAATCCGTCTTCGCAGACGTAAAGATAGCGTGAGCCGGCGCGGCATCGCCAATCGCTTGGCTGACCCTTGGCAATGCTCTCCTGGAAATAGTTGATGCGGGAGAAGTGCTTCTTCTCGAACTTCTTCATTTCGAGAAAGACTTCCCGCTCTCGTGCAGCCAGAGGCCGAAGTTGTCCGTCGCCGTCGTGAATAATTCCAACCGTGGAAGTGAAGCCAAGCTCCATCGCGCGCTTTCCCACCACCAGCGCATCTTCCGGATTATGTATTCCGCCGCCCAGCACCGAATTGATGTTGACGTGGAAACACGCGTTCTCGGCAAGAATCTGAAGTTTTTTATCTAGAACCTTCAGACTCTTCTTCGAAACGTCATCGGGCATCACGTTATCGATACTGATTTGCAGATAGTCCAACCCGGCATCATTCAGCCGTTGAACTCGTTCTGCCGTGAGTAAATATCCGTTTGTAATCAGCCCCGCGAGCGTAGCATTCCGCCGAATGGCCCGAATAATGTCGTCGAGTTCCGGATGCAGCAGCGGTTCACCGCCGCTTAAAGTAATAACGCCTGTGTGAAGTTTTCCCAGTAGCTCAATCCGCTCAACCATCGTGCTCAGCGGCACCGGCTTGGAAAAGGTGTCGTACTCGTTACAATACGTGCAAGAAAGATTGCAACGGCGAATGGGGATGATATGCGCCATGATCGGATGATCCGTATCTAAAGCGCCTTTCATCAATAATTTGGCTTCCCGGAGACGCCGGTCGAGCTTACGGTGGCGCCGTTCCCGGTGCAAATTCAATGCAGCCATTCAGGTGAGTCATTCTTATTTAAACATAAGAAGCTAAACCTCTGCCCACTGTCGTAGTAAGTTGTGATACACGCCGGTAAATTGAACAGTGGATGCATGATTCGCGTAGTCACGATTCAGCCTCTGAATGGCCATGTCTAGGTCGAATAGAAGAGTGCGCTGCGAATCCTCCCGGATCATGCTCTGTATCCAAAAAAACGAGCTGACTCGCGCCCCGCGTGTCACCGGGCGGACATGATGCAGGCTTGTCGCTGGATATAGCACCATGTGCCCCGCTGGCAATTTCACGCTATGAGTGCCGTAGGTATCTTCCACCACCAATTCGCCGCCATCGTACTCCTCCGGCTGCGCGAAGAACAAGGTTGCCGAAAGATCTGTACGAATCCGGTGGCCCGTCCCGCTAACCTGGCGAATCGCGTTGTCAACGTGCGTCCCAAATGATTGCCCACCTTGATAGCGATTAAACAGCGGAGGAAAAACACGGCTTGGCAAAGCTGCCGAAATAAAAAGCGCATTCTGGCCCAACGCATCCAGGATCATGTCGCCGAGCTGCCGCGCCGCAGGATGGTTTTCCGGAATTTGCATGTTGTCTTTCGTGCGGCTGGATTGGTGTCCGGCGGTGACACGGCCGTCCACCCACTCGGCGGAATCCAGAATCTGCCGGGCCTGCTGAACCTGCGCCGGCGTCAACACTTCGGGTATGGGTAATAACACGTCAAATGCTTTCTGCTGATTAAAACTTGAACTTGAAACCGATAAGAGCGGATCGTCCTGGTCCAGGAATGATGTGAGCCGGATGGATCTCATCGTAGTAGTAGCGGTTCGCCAGATTGTAGGCGTTCACCTGAACGTCGACATGCTCACCTAGCGGATGGCTCAGCATCGCGTTGAATACCCAATAGCTCGGAACCTGTTTGATCAAGCCCGTTGTCGGATCAAGCGGAACGGTAGAACTCGCCGTGCGGCTGGAAACGTAGTTGGCTCCCGCGCCGAATTCAAAGTGATGCGGAAGGTAGTACTCGCTCCAGAAGTTAAAGGTGTTTTTCGGAACGTTTGCTAGCGGATATCCGATCGCAGCCGGATAGAACTGCGAACTGACAACTCTGCTATCCAAATACGCGTAACTGGACAATATTTCCCAACGGCTTGTCAGATGCCCACGGATATCGGCCTCGAGGCCACTGACCCGTTGGTTACCGGCAAGAACATAGAGCAATGAATTGGTCGGGCTGGCTTCGCGCGCATTCTCCTTTTCCGTGCGAAACCATGAGCTATTGACCGTCAATCGCCCATTTTTGAGCTCCCACTTTGTTCCGAACTCGTACGTCTTATTGCTTTCCGGTGGAAGATTCGCCGTCCCCGCGCTGAGCGAAAGCGATTCCGCCGAAGGATTGAACGACGTCCCGGCGTCGAAGTAGAGGCTTCCGAAAGAGACTGGCTTATAGACAACGGCAGCGCGCCAGGTCGGTTTCGCATCTACACGTTCGAAGTGCGAAGCAGGAGCTACCGTCTGCGAATATATATCGTCGAAGTGGTCGTAACGTATGCCTCCAGTTAGATCCAGCTTCTCGCCGAGGCTGATTGTATCGATTGCGTACGCTCCGACGCTAAGCGCTGAGTCGGTGACCTGCGAAGTAATCGTCGGATTGGGATTTAGCTGCTGATAGGGATTAGGATTCAGCAAGCTGGTGCCGGGCGCGGTGTAATTCGGACGGGTCGGATCGGAAGTTTCTCTTCCGCCTTCTACGCCCGTGACAAATGTATGTTTAATAAATCCGGTTTTGAAGTGCGCAGTTAAATCCAACTGATCGACCAGGAATGTTTCCGTGCTGTTTACGCCGATCTCATGCCGCGTCGGCTGCATCGCCACAAGAGGCGTGCTGGGCGTCACACCAGTTAACTGCGCCTCGGTGATGAGGACGTCACGAACATAGTTCGCATAACGAACCTGATCGCGAACGGTAACGTTGCTGTTGATATCGTGCTCCGCCTTAAGAGTGCCAATATCGTCGTACGTGCGTAAATAGTTGCCATCCGCGAGACCGTAATAGTTATTCCGATTTAGGGGCGCAGGCCCGTTGAAGAGCCACGGTATTCCATAATCGGGAATGTCATCGGCGTTCTCGTGCAGGTAACTCGCTGTAACTCGAGTTGGCGTACCGAGACCCAACACTAACGATGGTGCAAAGCCATCGCGGCGGTTCTCGGCAATATCTCTTCCCGCCACATTTCCGATATCCCCCATCGCATTCAAGCGGAATGCTGCGTCTGAGCCGAACAACGTGAACGGCGTGTTGAGATCGATGGTGGCCCGGCGCGTCGCATCCGTTCCGAAGTCCAAGCCGATGTTCATGAAGTGATTCAACTCAGGCGTCTTCGTCGCTTGGTTCACGACGCCACCGGTTGAACCACGCCCGAATGTCACCGAAGACGGCCCCTGCAAAACTTGCACTTCTTGCGTATTGAACGGATCGCGATAATAACTCCCGAAGTCGCGCATCCCATCGACAAACAGATCGTTGCGCGCCGTGAATCCGCGAATCGTGAGATTGTCGCCTTGTGCGCCGCCTTCGCCCGCTGCCAGGCTGATGCCCGCTACGTTGCGCAGAGCATCGCGCAGAGTGGTGGTTCCCTGCTGTTGCATCGTTTGCTGCGGAACGACGTCGATGGTCTGAGGCGTATCGAGTAACGGCACCTGATACTTAGGCAGCGAAGTTTCTACGGTGGGCGCAGTCGCAATCACATCCACCGAGGTTTTTTGCGTCTGAATCTGCAAAATCACTGTCGCGCTGTTGCTGAACGAATACGACAATCCTGTATTCGTCAGCAGCACCTTCAATGCTTTCTCGTCGGTGTAAACGCCGGAGACGCCAGGAGAAGCTATGCCAAGCAAATTTTCGTTCGGAACCTTGACCTGAACGCCGGAAACCTTTTCAAATTCACCAATAACCGTGCCCAAATCTGCTGGTGAAATCGCGTAGCGCCTTACCGGTAAAGATTGAATCCGTCCTTTAGGAGCGGTGTCGGTTTCCGTCACTCTCTGACGCGCGAGCGCCAGCTTCCCTGCCCCTGTAGCACTGTACGCCGCCAGAGTTCCCATCGCCACCCAGTAGCGTCGCCCTGATAGCGGGGTTCTGGTCTTGACTTTCTTCTTGATTCGTTTACTGGCCATTCGTGACCTTTCGGACGCCCGTCAATGCCGCGCCATTGAAAATCTCGAACTGGCAAGCCTACAATCGGAAGTCGCCAGCCGAAGGGTTGTCGAACACGCCAAGCGGCGCTCCTCCGTCAAGAGTAAAAGCGCCGGCTTGGCCTAAAATCTTCTTTTTTAAGCAGGTCCGTGATATCGGACCAAACAAGTCCATAATACGGGCAGGTCAGATCGCCTGTCAATCTGCTGCAGCGAACAACCCCAACCTAAACTCGAATGGTCAGAATTCGGACTTGGCTGATGCTAGGGCTGGATTGTAGCCAAAAATGGAAGAATTAAAACAGCGAACCCCACCGCACGCCCGCAAATCCCCGCAACTGTTCTGCCACCGGACCACCACCGCCTCCCGGCAAATTGGTTTTGCGCCAATCGCTCTCGGAAATGACCTGCACAGCGGGTAAATGATTCGCTTCTAAGCTGTGGTTTAGGCCCGGCAGTTGTTTGTTTGTGAGATCGGTGAACTCGCGAATCACATCATCCAGTTCGTGAGCGAGCGCGTCCGTCCGCGCCACTTGTGAATCGGTGGGCCGTCCTTCATATTCATTGACATCGCCGTAAAGACCGCCGAGATACTCGCGTAATCGCTCTTCTCCCGTGATCATGCCGCCTTCCTTCGTGGCAACGATCTTCGTACGGATCTTATCGACATCAGCCGCGAGACGCTCTGCCTGTTTCCGCGCTGCGTCGTTAGCCGGAAGCTTTTGGGCGCGGGCCAGCGACTGATCACGCACACCAATGATGGCGTCCACTCCCCAACTCATATGGTTCAACAATGCCGCTAGACGATTCACCAGATCAAATTGCGCCTTGCGATCTGCCACTGTGTATGTCGCGCGCGGATCCAGCGTCACCTTGAGTTGCGAAGTGTAGACCTCCTCGCCCTTGGTCATTTTGACCGTATACGTCCCTGGCAGCACTCGCGGTCCCACAGCCGCGCCGAAAAGTGCACTGGCGGCCGGTGGAACGCGCGGCGGCTTCAAATGCATAGACCACGTTGTCCGGTTTACACCACGATGCTTGCTGGTCGCTATCGTGTCAACGAGTTTTCCTTGCTCATCCAGAATTTCAATTTTCAAATCGCCGAAGATGTGCCGCGATTTTTGGTAGTACGCAATCTGCGCGTCTGTGGGACGGCTCGGACCGTTAAACGAATTGTCTCCGTCGGGCCAGCCGCCGTACGTCTCCATCCATTGCGGAGCGGGCGGTAGCGGCAGGAATCCGGCGCTCTCCGCCAGTACCTCCGGCGTCAAGGACCGCAGCGGCGAGATATCGTCGATGATCCAAATGCCGCGTCCGTGAGTCGCAAGAATCAGGTCCGATGTTTTTGGATGGACCACCAAATCGCGAACCGCGACGGCGGGGAAATGCGAGCCCTTATATTGCGCCCAGCGTTGTCCCCCATCCACGCTGATCCACAGCCCAAACTCCGTTCCCAAAAACAGCAGGTTGGGATCGACAATGTCTTCCTTGATTACGTGTGCGTAGCCCCGCGTCCCGGATTCTTCCGCCGGCAACGCTACCCAACTCTGGCCGTAATCCGTGGTCTTGTAAACGTGTGGTTTCATATCGCCGGTCATGTGACAGTCGAATGTCGCATATGCCGTAGACTCCGAGTACCGGCTCGCCTCTACCCACGACACCCATGAATCTTTGCCAATTCCCTGAACGTTGCCCGCAACGTTTGTCCACTTTTTACCTCCGTCGCGAGTCACCTGCACATTGCCGTCGTCAGTACCCACCCAAATCACCTCTCCGTTTTTCGGCGATTCTGAAATGGAGTAAATTGTCGTGTTCATTTCGGCCGACGAGTTGTCAACAGTTACACCGCCTGATTCTTCCTGCTTTTGCTTCTCCGGATTATTCGTAGTAAGATCTGGCGAAATTCGTTCCCAGGATTGCCCGTGGTCGCGCGAGCGAAATAGAAACTGCGCGCCAAGGTAGATCGTTCCTTTTTCATTCGGACTCATCTGAATAGGCGTGTTCCAGTTAAACCGAAGCTTTTTCTCTCCATACCGCGGATACGGTTTAATCGAGCGTGTCTCGTGGGTAAATCGATTCACCCGGCCCATTTCCCCGCCCTGCGCCTCCGCGTAAATATACGTCGGATCTGACGGGTCCTCCCACATCCAAAAGCCATCCCCTCCGAACATGTTCTCCCAGTTCGAGTTCGTTACGCCGCTTGGATAAGAGGAGTCCGCCACCCAGGAACTGTTGTCCTGCAGGCCGCCGTAAACATGGTACGGATCGGCCATGTCCACGCTCACGTGATAGAACTGCGAGACCGGCAAGTTCATCATGTGTTCCCACCGCGTGCCGCCATCCAGGCTGCGCCATAATCCGCCGTCATCGCTGGCGAAAATGACATTCGAATCGTTCGGATCAATCCACACATCGTGGAAATCTCCGTGTGCGGAACCCGAAATCACGCCGAAGCTTTTTCCGCCGTTCACGCTCAACAACAGATTGAAATCGACTTTGAATACCTTGTTTTCATCTTTGGGATCTACAATCAAATTCGCGAAGTAGAAGGGCCGCCACACCATATATTGGCTTGCGTCCAGCCTCTGCCAGCTCTTGCCGCCATCATTCGACCGGAACAGCGCGCTGCTCTTGGATTCCACCATCGCGTACACCACTTCAGGATTCGAAGGCGCTTGCCGGACCGCAATGCGGCCGTACGGCTTCTCGGGAAATCCCTTTGCATTAGCGGACGTGAACTCGCTCCAATGCTCGCCGCCGTCTATCGACTTAAATAGGCCGCTCCCCGGCCCGCCTGAACGGAATGTCCATGCCTGCCGGCGGAAATCCCACATGGATGCATACAAAGTTTTGGGCTGTTTCGCTGCCATGCTCAGCATGCCGCACCCCGTCGATCCGTTCGCACCGCCCAGCACTTTGCGCCAATGAGCGCCGCCGTCCGTGGTCTTGTACACGCCGCGGTCTGCGTTGTCGTCCCACGCATGACCGGTGGCGCACGCGTAAACGGTATCGCTGTCAGCGGGATCGACTAAAATCTTCGCAATGTGCTCCGACTGTTTAAGACCAACGTTCGTCCAGTTCTCACCGCCGTCTGTCGATTTGTAAATGCCGTCGCCAACCGACACGCTGTTGCGCATCCAGCTTTCACCCGTCCCCACCCAAACGTTCTTCGGATTGTGAAGATCTATCGTGACCGCGCCAATTGACTGCACGTCGGGAATATCAAACACCGGCTTAAAGGTACTTCCGCCATTGATTGATTTCCAAACGCCGCCGCTCGCCGATCCCGCGAAGATCGTAATTCTGCCTTCCTCCTCAACGGCCGCAACCGCCGCAACACGGCCGCTCATCCTCGCCGAGCCGATATTGCGCGCCGGCAGCCCCGACACAGTTCCAGCATCGTAACGGACCTGTCTCTGCCCCACGGCGATGGGTGCCAACAACAAGACACTACAAATCATCCGGCTCAGCACGTCAAAATCCTCCCTTACCGGGCTGTTTGCCAGCCGCTGGCGACGGATTTGTTATCGGCATTTTGAACTCGGTGGGATCCACCGGCACATTGGCCTCTATCTTTTCGAAGGTGATCTTGGCGAACGAATTGGGGTCCTGGTTTGCCCCGCCCACCTCCATCGAAAAAGGAAAATACACGCCGGCAACTTTCTTGTAGGAGCCCAGGTTCGTCACCGACTCATGTACCGCGCCCCGAACGAATTCCATCTTTTCGGTTCGGATCTCCAGGTAAGTATCCGGATCGAGATAGTAATAGATAATGTCGCCGTTTGCCAGCGTGACCTTAAGGCGATAGGCATCGTCGCCATCGACGGTGTCGTGGCCCAGATATTCCACTCGATTATCCTTAGTGCTGTAATCCACAAGCGGACCGTAAAAATCGGCATCTTCGGTAATATCGCGCAGTTCTTCTTCTCCAAGGAGCTCGGGATCTTTGCGGCCTTCAAAAGGCGATATCTTCCAGCCGGAGGAGCCGTCGTAGGCTTGGATTTGAGACATTCCCTGAATCGTATAGGTGTCGCGCAATAGGTTCGGCGCCACGCTGGTCCGGCTCAACTCGAGTATGAAGCCGCCTTGTTGCATCCTGCCGGTCATGCGCAGGCTCTTGATCGCCTTGATCTGTTCGACACCGCCCCGCGCTTCCAGGTTTTTAGCAACCAGGTCTGCTGCCGTCTGGGCGGACAGAAACGTAGGGCACAACGACAATGCAGCTAAAACAGATAAGTGGCGCATCGGGAATCCTTTTGTTCACGATACTGCAATCCGTGGGCTCATTGTCTCTAGGAACCGTTCTTGAGCCGCGCCCAAGGCGTCAAGACCGTATAGATTGGCACTGCCGTCGGCCTCGTTTTCCGCCGCCGGATCAGCCGTCGTTCGGTAAGGTGCGCAACAGCGGCTTGTATCGAGCGCTTCGAAATTCCGATTAACTCCGCAAGAACCGCGTGACTCATGGCCACGGTTTCCCTGCCCGCCCCGTGCGTATGTCGATAGAGCTGCAAGTACACCAGAAACGCCGCGCTGGAACGGCTGTGCGCCACCAAGTCCCGCATAAGTACATCGACAATGTAAGGATCGACTTTCATAGCTAGTGCAATAGCTGCTATAGTAATCGATGCCGGCATTCGCCATCAAGGCGATTGATTTTGCATCCCGCCACTGGCATTCTGTACGTGCATGATCAAGCGAATCAAGTTTCTTGGCATTCCCGTTCGAGACCAGGACCGGGCACTTAGCTTCTATACCGAAAAGCTCGGATTTCGTATCTTGACGGATCAGCCGATGTCCGAAAAGCAACGTTGGATCGAACTCTCGATCCCGGGCGCGGAGACCGGAATCGTCCTCTTCACCCCCGACGGTCATGAAGATCGAATTGGCACTTTCGTCAACACATCTTGGGAAGTAGACGACATCGACAAAACATATACCGACTTGCAAAATAAAGGTGTGGAGTTCGCCGGACCGCCTCAAAAACAGCCTTGGGGAACGTTTGTAATCTTGAAAGATTCCGAAGGAAATCAGATCGTTCTCTCCGCGCGTTGATTCAGCCGCCGCGGCTGCGCTCCAACGTAGAGCGGATACGCAGCAGGCGCTGGATAAATTGGTGGTAAGATTCGGGCGTTGGAGGAAGAATGGCTCATTGCTCCAGACGTGATTTCCTGAAAACCGGCCTGACAGCGGGCGCGCTGGCAGCAACCGGAACTTTGGCCGCGAGAACAGCCTCAGGAGGATCTGCAACTGACTGGGTGACGCTCGGAAAATCGAACGTAAAGGTGACCCGGCTTGCTTTTGGCACTGGCACCATGTCGGGCGGCGTGCAACGGAATCTTGGACAGGATCAATTTACCCGCTTGGTACGCTACGCCTACGACCATGGCATTCGTTTCTTCGAGACCGCGGAATCGTATGGCGACATGCATCGCATGCTCGGCGTCGCATTGAAGGGCATACCGCGCGACAGCTACGCCTTGATGTCGAAAATCACGACGCACGGTAATGTTCCTCCGACAGAGAAGTTGGATGAGCTGCGTAAACTTGCCAATACCGACTACTTCGATGTAATGTTGCTGCACTGGCAACATGAACCCACTTGGCCGGCCGATTCCGAACGCTGGCAGGACGCCATTCTGGAAGCTCAATCGAAGAAACAGATCATCGGGCGAGGCGCGTCGGTTCACGGCTTACCTGCTCTACGTCAGGTTCCGGACAACAGGTTCCTACAAATTGCCATGATCCGGATGAACCACAAAGGCGTCAGGATGGATGCCGAGGACTACGACACCAACGGCCTGGGCAACGTCAACGAAGTAGTTGCGCACGTGAAACAAGTGCGTGAGAACGGCATGGGCGTGATCAGCATGAAGCTCGTGGGCGAAGGCGCGTTTACCCAGCGCGAAGATCGCAAGGCCGCCATGCGCTTTGCATTTCGCAACGCCGGCGTCACCAGCGTCACAGTGGGCTACAAGAACACCGCCGAAATCGACGAAGCCATCGAAAACCTGAACTTAGCGCTGGCTTAGGCTTACAAACCACAATCGTGAGCGGGCGGCCCTGCTGCCGCCCTCTAAAAATTCACCCTCAAGCCCAACTGCCACTTCCGCATCTGCGACAGCGTCGCAATGCTGAAAATCTGCCCGGCGGTGGATGAATCGACCGTTGCCGTAGGTTGGCCTAGATTCGCGTGATTGAACGCGTTAAAAAGTTCGGCTCGGAATTGGGCGCTTATTTTTTCGGTCATTAGAAAATTCTTGTTCAGCGAAGCGTCCGCGTTGAAGTAATGCGGCCCGAAAAACGAATTGCGCGCCACGTTGCCGAACGTCCCGGCGGCGGGACGGCTCCACGGACCGCGTGTACAGCCGTTTGCGTTCAACTCTGGCGTTGCCGTTGGAGTCGCAAGACATCCGGAACCGCTGGTACCGGGAGTCGCTACAGCGAACCAGCCGCTTGCGCTCGGATTTGCAACCGAAGCATTTCCCACAAGATTCGGACGGCATGGCCCGGTATCCTCATCCTTGCCGCAATCGGCATAGGACGGAGTGAACGGAATCCCGGACTCCCAGTTCCATATACCCGATATCTGCCATCCGCCAACCAGCAGGTCCATCCCGCGTGACGCATTGGAAACAAATTTTTTATTTTTTCCAAACGGTAATTCGTATACGTGATTCAAGTTGAATACGAAACGGCGCACTCCGCTTTCGCGGCCATAATCGATGGCGTGGTTCCAATAAAAGTAGTCGTTCGCGTAATCGAACGCGCTGGCCCAGGTGAAATTACCTTGGAACATCAGGCCATTCGCGAACCGTTTTTCGGCGCGCGCCTGTAGAGAGTTGAATTTCACGCTGGCATCGTCGCTGAAATACTTGATGCTCTGAGTCCAGCCATAAGGAGCATAAAACAACCTGCGCTGGTTTGTGCTGAGAGTGCCGAACCCGACGATCGATGGCTGATTGATGTTGTAGTTCGTGCCGCCTGGCGTGACGTGATATCCCTTGTTGCCGACGTAGCCCACTGATAAAACGATGTTCGACGGCAGTTCACGTTCCACTGTGAAATTCCAGGCGTCAACCACCGGCAGACGCATGGTGTTATCGCTCGTCAATGGCAGTACGTTCGGGGAAATACCGTTCGGCAAAAGCGGATTGCCTGTAACGCCTTTCGGTTGGGAGGCCAAAATCGAGGACGGAGTTAACGTAGGAGGGCCCTGCGAAAGTGTGAAAACGGCAAGCCACGGATTCGCAGGGTTCAACGACTGATTAGCCAGCACCGGAAGGTTTTGCGTCACGTTGTGCCCAAACGAAACACCAAAAACTCCCACATCGTAGGACCGGCCGGCGCCCACACGAATTACGGTCTTAGGCGTGGCCTGGTAGGCCAACCCAACGCGAGGCGCAAGATGCTTCAACGAGGTGTTTACGTTTCCGTTCCAACCAATGTCGTCTTCTCCAGCTACCAGTACTTCACCGGTGGCGAGATTCTGAAATCCCCCTTTATCGCGGCCGTTCACATACTGGGGGAAGTAAATTTCCCAGCGCAGCCCATAATTCAAAGTCAATTTCGGGGTGATGCGCCATGTGTCCTGCACGTAGGAAAACAAGCGATGCTGCCGCTCTGCGGCATTCGTGGAATTACTCACGTAACGAGTGAAGGATTGCACATCGCCCAGCAAGAATGACGCTAATGATAAGCCGCCGCCATTAGGTCCTTCCGTCGTGGTCGGATCGAACGTCAGTTCGCCCGACCGGTGTGAATCGCTTGGCACTCGAAGGTTTTGCGCGTAGCGAACGTCGAGGCCAAATTTCAACGAATGGTTTCCGGCCGTGTGCGTCAAATTATCGACAAATTGGAACTCATTCTCCTGTTCATTGAGGGGGCAGTTACACGAGTTCGCGGTCAGCGAATACCCAAATCGAAAACCGCCGATCGCATTGCCGCCGGTGCCCAGAAGATTGAAGTACGGCATCCCGGACGTATAGTAATCGTCCAGGTTGAGTCCCGGAATGCCTACATCCTTGGCAGGAGACGTTCCCAGCCCATTCGGATTCACAAACACGCGATAACGGAAAAAGCCGAAACGAAAGTCATCCAGCCAGTCCGGCCGAATTATGTAATCCATTCCATAAGAGATGCTTTGGTTCCGAAGGGAAGCAGTGCCCGCGAACCCATCCACTGGGTAATTCGGCCCACCAGCTTCGAATCCGAACGCACCCGGAGCGGTCTGCCCCACTTGCAGAAAGCTGTACCGGCCGAACAGATGCAGCTTTTCGCTTTGATAGCGATCGACGCGCACGTCGAAGGAATCGTTTTGAACAATGCCCGTTCCCGACGCCGCATAGTTGGGCGCATTGCCTGTCGCTCCTGCAACATTCGGAAGCGGAATCATCTGCAGAAGCCCCTCTGCCTGCGGCGACAAAAGCGTGGAAGGAATTTGACCGTTTGCGAATTTCTGGCGGTTTGCCGGTATTACGTTGACGTTGCAGTTCGAGCCAATACACGGGTTAAAGATATCCACACCCAGGTCGCTCAAATTGCCAGTCCGTTCCGCGGCGGTGGGCACTCTGACAAGTTGGGAAGCCCCATTCTTTTGACGGCTGCCCTGATAATCGCCGAAAACGAACGTCTTGTCTTTTTGAATCGGACCGCCCAAGGAACCGCCGAACTGGTTCCATAACGTGGGTGGCACGAAAGTATCTTTCGTGCCAACTATTGGCTGAGCCTGCGCAAAGGGATCGCGTGCCGCGCCATGTTGATCGCGTCGATACCAAAACGCGCTGCCATGCAGTTGATTCGTACCCGACTTGGTTTGCGAAGAGATGACTGCTTGGCTCGCCTGACCAAACTCAGCGTCATACGCGGTCGTAGTAATCTTCAACTCCGAAACAGAATCCAGATTCGGAGTAATCACCGGTTCCCCGAGAACCGACTCGCGATTGTCCGTGCCGTCCAATTGAAAGGAGATGCCGCCCCAGTATTGGCCGCCCACGGTTGGTCTGAAGATATCTTGTGGTTGTTCGCTCGCCGCGGTTGTTCCTGTCGCCTGAAAGCCGGGTATAAGGAAATACAGCCGGCTCATGTCCCTGGAAAAGACGGGCAGCTCTTGAACCGCCTTTTGCGTAAGCGTGTCCGAAACGTCTGATTTTTCGGTCTTGAGCAGCGGCACCTCGGACGTGACATTGACAACCTCGCCGACCTTTCCGGGATTCAGGCGTGCATCGACTGCCGTTGTAGCGTCGACGTCGACGTTTACATTTTGCTGGACATAGGTCTCAAATCCGGGAACTTCAATTCGAACCTCATACGTGCCTACGATCAAGTGGGACTGGTTGTAATTGCCCGCATCGTTGGTTGTCGTTTCGAATGAAACTCCCTTGTTCTGGTCCCGTACGGTTATTTTTGCTTTCGGGATCGCCGCGCCACTCGAATCGGTAACGGTGCCGGCAATATTTCCGTATACAGCCTGCCCCGATGCCGTCTTTAACAGCGCGGCCAACAATAACAAGCCTGTTACAGCAAAAAGCCTCTTGATCATAATCCCCCTGCCCGCGGTAAAGCTTGCGGTCCCCTGCCGTACGCTTCACAACCAACCGCTTCGTTAGAAGCGGTTTAGACGAGTCTATTGCGGCAGGTCAATCCTGTCAAGAAAAACCGCGAATTGAAAAAGGGACACTGTCACCGGAGCGGAAGCGGTACAACTATGTATTGGCTTCTTTGCTTCAGATAAGTCATCGTGAGACTGTTCCTGGAACTGTGGTGATCACAGTTTCCGGCGAGTTAAAGCTCGGCCAGGAGAGTGAGCAGGTTCCGGATCTCGTTAGCGATTTGTTGCAACAAGGAAAACGCATCATTATTTTCGATGTCGCCGGCGTCGACCGCATTGATAGCACGGGCATCGGGCGTTTTATTGCGAGCTACAACCTGATTACGGCCGCGAAAGGCGAGATGCGGCTCGCTGGCACTCGGACCTATCTATTCAAGGTTTTTCACGTGAGTTCGCTGGATAAGATTTTTCAGTTTTATCCCACCGTAGAAGAAGCGCTGATGGCGTGAACATCCGCTCTCGATGATGTTGCTTCGCGGTGAGCCGCTTCGGGCTTTTCCTGCGTGAACTGAGCGCAACCAAATCCGTTTTGCCGCCGCACACGATGGGCTTGTCGCTTAGGTCGGGTGTTGCCCCTGTCTTAGGTGTAATCGTGAATGTCGGTGCCGCGGTGCGTCATTTCCAACTAGTGCGTCAAGTGAGTTCGGGCGCCTGGATCCCGTGGCGTGTCTCCTCGCACGCGGTAATGCTCGGTGTGCTTCTCGCCGACGTCAGCCTCGCCGTGGCCGTGTATTTGACTCTTGTCAATTTAGCTTGCGGCGCTCTTTCACCCAAAAAATCCAGTCACAGCGTTCTTTTCGTTCGATATCAGCAACTTACAGCTTTTTGCTTGGAATGCCATGCGACACTGGTACTAGGCTCCTTAAAAAATAAAACGCCGGCTGAGTAATGTAAACTCACCGGCGTTTTTTCATTTCAGAAAGGTTTTTCAATCATGGCTTCCGAAGCTCAACTCGCCGCAAATCGCGAGAATGCACAACACTCCACCGGTCCGGCTAGTGAAACCGGAAAAGCCGCGTCCAGCAAAAACGCAGTCCGTCACGGACTCGCCGGTCACGCCTTCGTGCTGCTCGAATGGGAGCACGCCGAAGATTTTGACCGGCTTCAACAGGCTTTA